>JBILUY010000023.1:0-21261 GCA_044370735.1 Crocinitomicaceae bacterium
AGCAACACTAATTTCATTTAATTCCCATAAACGTCCTAATTCGTATTGACTTGCTTGAAAAATGTCTGTGTAAATCGATTTGATTTCCATTCCTTTTTCGATTAAAGAAATAATAAAATCTTTTGCTTCATTTTTCTTTTTTTCTAATAATAGACTTAAATATTGTTTTGATTCAGGTGTTTGTGTGAAACATATGGACGAACTTGCAGATATCGTATTTCCTGAAATTAATAATCGAATTGAATCATCAAGGTATACAGCTCCTCGATGTAAAACACTTTCAGAAATCACAATTTTCATTGTAATCAAAAAACGGATGAGCGTGTTTGTAGACATTCCCAATGAAACGAGTACAGAATTTACCCATATTATATATTCAGTAAAAAGTAAAATACTTTCATTTGAAATGGCTTGTTCTAAAAATTGTAAATGTTTTTCAGTGTCTTGTTCTATAGAGTCTCTAAATTCATCTGAGGATTGTCTTTCGATTTCAGAAAATAAGATGATGTGAAGGTTCGTAATTTCTTTTGCAATGCTATTTCTTTTTATTGGAACAGATTCGAAAATGGATTTCTTTACAAGAATGTCATTGTTAATTATGTTTGAAATTTGTTTTGGATTCACCTTAATATAAGTAAGATAGGTGGATAACCAGTGTTTAAATTCTAACGTTGGATTTGAAGTTCCTGAAATTTTTGAAATTAGATAAGTTAAATCATTTTTAAATTCTTCTTGAAGTGAAGGAAAGGTGTTTTTTATCAGATTCTTCATGCGTGTTCTACGTGTTTTAAGTACGTATTCAAATGTACGTAATATTTTTATTTTTATAGCATTGTAAATCAATTAAATATTTGATGTTTATCAGGTCTTTTGTTTAATAATAAATTTCAATTGATTTTCTTAATAAGTAAGTGATTTTATGTATATACGTAATATATACTATATGTAAGGGTTTGTTACTCATATTTTGATTTATAAATTAAGCAAATACCCCAATTTACTTCTTGTTAAATATGAGGTAAATTTGTAGTATTTAAATATTTCAGATTGTTTAACGAGCTATCAAATACAGAAATCAGATCGCTTTTTGAGTTGATTAATTCCAAGTTCAAAGTGGATTTCACAGAATATAGTCTTCCTACGATGCAGAGACGTGTGGATAGAGTGATGAAACTTTTCTCATTACGTGATATGCAAGAGTTGAAAGATTTGGTTTTATCTGATGGAGATATTTTTCCGATTATTAGAAATGAATTGACTGTTACAACCACTGAGATGTTTCGCGATATTCCTTTTTGGAAATCTGTGCTACATAATGTAATTCCTGTTGTTAAATCTAAATCACATTTTGATATTTGGTCGAATGGTTGTTCTTCAGGAGAAGAATTATATTCTTTAGCAATAATCTTATTTGAAAATGGACTTTTAGATAAAGTTTCACTTTTAGGTTCTGATATTAATTCTGAAAAGTTAGAAAGTGCTCGACAAGGAGTGTTTGACCGTAAATTGGTTGATTTGTACGAAAAATATTACCAAGAGTTAGGCGGAAAGAATTCGTTGTTTGATTATATTCAATTGATTAATGAAAATCAATATCAATTCATCGATCATTTGAGAGATGCTGTTCGTTTTGAATATATTGATACCATTAAAGAATTGCCTACTCAAACTTTTGATTTTATATTAACACGAAATGTGTTGATTTATTTTAGAATGGAGTTGCAAGAATTAGTTGTTGGAAATCTAATCAATCATTTAAATCCAACTGGTTTTTTTGCTTTAGGTATACAAGAAAATATTTCTTGGTGTAAAGAGTATCAACAATTAAGCAAATTGTTTGATTCAAATTTATTCCAGAAATAAACTAAATTTTTGGAGTTTCTATTTCAAATTCAAATATACTTCCCAAATTTTCATATACTTTCATTGAAAGTTTTCCTCCCAAATATTCTATTAAATTAGAACAAATAGACATTCCTAACCCATTAGTTTCAACTCCAGATATGTTTGGGTTTTGATATTGATCAAATATATCAGCTGATTCGGGAGATATATAAATATGTGTAGCTTTAATTGTAAATCCTAAGAACAAAGAAGTGGTACTTTCTTTAGTTTTTGCAACATTAATTTCAATCGTATTATCCTTGCTGAATTTTAGTAGATTAGAAACGATATTGTTAATGATAATGTTTAGTTTTCCTTCGTCAACGTAAACTTTGTCAAGCGTATTGTCAATTTTATAATTTAAGAAACAGTTATTTGCTATGCTCTGATAAAGGAAACTATGAAGATTACTTTGAATCAGTTTTTCAATGGAAACTTCTTTGGTTTCTCGACTTGCAGATGAAGCGTGTATCGATGAATTTGCTTTGAGAAGATTAAGACTTTTGTTTAATTTTTCAAGTTCTTCTTTGAGGATGGAAAGCTGGTCAAATTGCTCTAAACTTTCTATTTTAAAATCTTTTAAAGTCGAGTTTATAATTTCAAAAGGTTTGTCAAGCTCATTTTTAATAATAGAGGATATTTGTGTATTAATCTCAAGCGTTTTTTCGTAAAGAGCTTGTTCTTTTTGTGATATTTCTTGTTTTTTCTTTTCTGAATAATCCGTGATTATGACTGCTATATGTGAATCTGATGTAAAATAACTATTGAATTTTGATAGCTGTATTAATGAATGTTGTTGGTCTCCAGGTTTTAAGAATAAATGTTCTAAACTAGATGAATCCAATTCACTCTGATAAAAAAGTTCTATTTTCTGAATGAATTGTTCATCTAGAATGGCATTCATAGGAACCGTTTCTGTTGCAGAATTTAAACCAAAAAACTCGATTGCTTTTTTGTTGAATTGATACGCTTTTCTTTTGATTATATCGACTAAGAAATACGGAAAATTTATTTCACTAAATAAATGGTCTATATTTTCAAATTTGATAATTTTTGCTTGTAACTGTATTTTTAATAAATCCAAACTGTCAAAAATGATTTCAAAGTCACTGTCTTTGTGAATATTTGGGTGTACTTTTTGAAAATCCCCGTGATTTAATTGGTGAATTTGTTGAACAATTTGTTGTATGTTTCGCTGTTTGTTAATTTCTTGCTGGATGATTAAATCAATCACACCGGCTAATTCTTCTTCCGTGCTTATATTTTTCTTTAAGCTAGATTTGTTTAAAACCCCTAAAAGTTGATTTAACTTTTGGTTTAGAATAGAGGATGTGATGGTGTTTTCCAAAGTAATACAATTGAAAGTACGTATATTCAAATGTAAGTATATTATTTGATTTATTTTATTGATTTTTAGTTAATTTTTATTTAAATAAGTATATTTGATTTACGTAATTTCTTTGTTATGGAATTAGCACTCAATTTAAATCTAGATGGACTTATTCTTGACGTCTTGAAAGATGATAAAATCGTTTTCGAAAAAGGATTGCCTTTTGTTCAAATCGTTGACATATATAGTAGGGGAAAGTTTTTAAATTTCTTAAGGGAAATAAAATCGGCAATTTTTTTAAATGATTGGGAAATAAATCTTTTAATTTCTGATGAGCTAGTTGGTGTTAAATTGAGTGGTGTGTGTTTTGAAGATAGGGTTGTTTTGATTGGAACGTCTACTAAATCGGCTGAAGCAGAATACATAGATGAGTTTTCCGAAATGAATAATCAACAAAATGCTTTCTTACGTGAACAAATTAAAGCGTTGCATAAAATACAGTCCACGCAAAAAAATGATTGGATTGAGGAAAATCAAATACTAAAAAAAGAGGTTTCTTTTCTTAAAAAGGAGTTAGTAGATCGAAATCATACAAATGAGCAATTATCAAACGAAATCAAAAATTCTAAAGTTCAACTTTCCAAATTAAAAGAAGGTTATTGGGATGTAAGTGATGAAATTCGTTCTTCCCTGCAATTGTTACAGCGTGATTATGAAATCTGCGAACAACAAAACGAAGATCAAATTTTTGAAATTAAAGATATTCTAGATCGTTACGACCAGGTTTTTGAAGAAGAAATCTAAATCTTTCGATTATCTTTTCTGAATGTGTATCTTTGATTTGATTTATGATTTCAAATCAGGATACTATGTTTCAAGTTAAAAATTATGTTTTAGGACAATGGGTTTCGGGAGAAGGTTCCGAAATGAATGTATATAATGCACTTACCGGAGATAAGATTGGGGAGGTTTCGAGTGCTGGTTTAGATTTCAATGAAATTTTACACTATGGTCGCTCTACTGGGGGACAAAAATTACGTAAAATGACTTTCCAAGAAAGAGGGCGTATGCTAAAAGCATTGGCTTTGTATTTGATGGAAAGAAAAGATAGTTATTATGCTATCAGTCATTTAACGGGTGCTACGAAAGTAGATTCATGGATTGACATTGAAGGAGGAATTGGGAATTTATTTGCAAATGCTTCTTTGCGTCGCCAATTTCCAGATTTACCTTATTACGTAGATGGTCAGGCAGCTCCTTTGTCTAAAGGGGGGTCGTTTATTGGACATCACATTATGGTTCCAAAACAAGGGGTTGCTGTGCATATCAATGCATTTAACTTTCCGATTTGGGGAATGTTAGAAAAAATTGCAGTGAACTTAATGGCTGGAGTACCAGCTGTTGTAAAACCGTCTGAATATACTTCGTTTGTAACTGAAGCAGTTGTAAAAGATATTGTTGCTTCGGGAATTTTACCTGAAGGAAGTTTACAATTAGTTTCTGGACTTGGTCGTGGTATTTTAGATCACGTTGATTTAGAAGATACGGTGACTTTTACTGGAAGTGCACATACAGGTAAAGTGCTAAAAGCACTACCTCAATTTAGTCAAAAAAGTATTCCGTTCAATTTAGAAGCGGATTCGTTGAATGCTACTGTTCTTGGGAAACACGCAGTACCTGGCACGATTGAGTTTGATTTGTTTATTAAAGAAACAGTAAAAGAAATCACGATTAAAGCGGGGCAAAAATGTACTGCTGTCAGAAGAATTTTGGTTCCAGACAATTTATTAGAAGACGTTCAAAAACAAATAGCGGCTCGTTTGGCGACTACTAAAATCGGAGATCCGAGTTTGGAAGGAGTACGAATGGGAGCGTTAGCTACACAAACTCAAGTGGACCGTGTTCGTGAAAATGTGTTGAAATTAGCGCAATCACAAGAAATCGTATATGGAAATCCTGATTCAGTGGATGTAATTGGAGATAAATGTGAAGGTGGTGCGTTTTTCTCGCCGATTTTATTTGTGAATAATGATCCTTTCCATAAAACAGATGTGCACGAAATTGAAGCTTTTGGTCCTGTTTCAACCATTATGCCATACAAAAACATTGATGATGCGGTTGAATTAGCTCGTATGGGGAAAGGTTCTTTGGTTTCTTCCATTGTTACACCAGATAATCAAGAAGCAACAGGATATGTTGTTGGTGCTGCAAGTATGCACGGACGTATTTTAGTATTAAATAGTGAATGTGCGAAAGAAAGTACAGGTCACGGTTCACCTATGCCACTTTTAACTCACGGTGGTCCTGGTCGTGCAGGCGGTGGTGAAGAAATGGGAGGAAAACGTGGTGTGCTTCATTATTTACAAAGAACAGCAATACAAGGTCACCCAACAACAATTACTGCAATTACGCAACAATTCCAAGTTGGTGCTGCAATGCCAGAAGCAAATCCTCACGTTTTCAGAAAGCATTTTGAGGAATTAGTGATAGGAGAAACAGTATTTACTCACAAACACACCGTTTCAGATGCTGATATCGTAAACTTTGCAAATGTTTCTGGGGATAATTTCTATGCACATATGGATGCGACCTCGTTAGAAGGTACAATTTTTGAACGAAGAGTGGCACATGGATATTTTGTGTTGTCAAAAGCTGCGGGATTATTCGTAGATCCGAAAAAAGGTCCTGTATTGTTAAATTACGGAATAGAAGAAGCTCGTTTTACAAAACCGGTTTATCCTGGAGCAACCATTGGAGTGCGATTTACCGTAAAAGAAAAAATAGATCAGGAGAAAAGAAATGAAGATGATATTGCCAAAGGGATTGTAAAATTCTTGGTAGATGTATATGATGAAACAGGTGAAACCGTTGCTATTGCTACAATTTTGACGATGGTTAGAAAATTAGATCAAACAAAATAAAAAAAAAGTTTTATTTTTTTAAAACATTTTCGAACCTTACTTGTTAAAGAATTTTAGGTTACACTATTTTGGTAAATAGGTTAGGTTAGTTAGGAAAGAGGTTGGCTTAAGTCAGCCTCTTTTTTTCTAAAGTAATTCTTATTCTTGTAGTTATCATTAAATCTTGTTTCTTGCTTACAAATTAATGTTAAAATTATACGTATAAATGCTATAATCTAATTTTAATTTTTACATTTGTTATTGAGTAAGAGCATAGAAAATACGAGGAGATGAACGTTATTTATTTAAATAATAAAACCTTATTAGCAAAATCTTTTAAGGAATTATTGAGTACGAAGGATGTAGTGATTACAGCAGAATTTTCAGATGAGCAATCCTTCAAAGAATTAGAGCCTTCAATTATTCAAAAGGCGGAAGCAATTGTTGTATTAGAAACTGATACTACGAATTTATTACATAAATTTTGCTTGGGAATTAAAAATATTCCTGTTTTGTTTGTTACTGTGAATAACGCAAGCGCTGAACAGTTATTTGTAAAAATGACAGGTGTAGTTGGGATATTATTAACGAATTCATGTGCTGATGAACTAGATTTAGCAATTAATTCGCTTAAAAATAATCAAACTTTTTACACAAGTTCATTGTCACAATCTATTCAGAAATATATTCCACAAGGGAAAAAGATTTCTTCAAAATTGCCTAAATTGGCTGGAAAACTTTCTCCAAGAGAAAGAGAAGTGATAAAACTTGCAATGAGTGGAATGCAATCAAAACAGATAGGGAAAATTTTAGATATTAGTCCTAGAACGGTTGATAAGCACCGAGCAAATAGTATGCAAAAATGTAATGCTAAAAATATAGTAGAACTTATCTCTCATATTCAGTCAAATAACATAATGTTATAATTTTATAAGAGATTTGAATAAGAAAAAATAATTACGTATTTTCGCTACTGATTTTATTAAAATCATTTAATTATGCCCACTAAAAATATCGCATTAGTTACAGATTTTGAAATAAGTAAGGAAGGAATTCGTGTTTTGTTAGCAAAGCGTAGAGACTTAAAAATTGTTGCTGACTTTCAAAATCCTGAAGAATTATATGCTTATCCTGAATTGAATGATCTTGATTTAGTTATAACTGATATTGTTTTACCTTCGAAAAAGGGGATTGAACTTTCTGAAAACTTAATCAATATTGTTCCTGTATTGGGTATAACATACACGGATAATTTTGAGTTCTTCTATAAAGCAGTAAGATCTGGGATTGCTGGGTATTTGTTAAGAAATTCTTCCTCTGAAGAGTTTTTATTAGCTATTGACACCATTTTAAAGGGGGATAACTATTACTCTAAAAAGATTAGTTCAAAATTGGTTACAAAACTTAAGGAAGATGTAGCAGTTCCTCCAGTTCATAAGCCAAAAGTGAAATTAACGAAACGTGAGAAAGCAATTCTTACCTTGGCAATGAAAGGAATGAAATCAAAAGATATTGGCGATTCTCTTGGTATTAGTATTCGTACGGTAGATAAACATAGAGCAAACATTATGCAAAAATGTAAAGTGCATAACATTGTTTCGCTAATTCAATATGTTAACAAACACAAGATACTTTTATAGTTTTTAAATAATTAGCAATAAAAAATCCCGCTCGAAAGCGGGATTTTTTTTATGAACCTGTTTTTTCGTTGAGTATTTCTGAATTAGTTCTTCCAACTAATTTCTCTGCTTCTTTAATCATCGAGGCTGTGTCAAAACCAGCTTCTGCATATAACTCTTTTTGTGTTCCGTGGTGAATATATTTGTCTGGAACACCCAAACGTACTACTTTAGAAGAATAGCCATTGTCAACCATAAATTCTAGGATAGCACTACCCATACCACCCATTAAACAACCATCTTCAATAGTAATTACTTTTTCAAATTTGGTAAATACTTCGTGTAATAGTACTTCGTCTAATGGTTTTACAAAACGCATATCGTAATGTGCAGCTGAAATACCTTTTTCTTTTAAAGTTTTAACTGCATCTTGTGTGAAGTTTCCAATAGGTCCTAATGTTAAGAAAGCAACGTCTGTACCATCAGTTAATTTTCTACCTGAACCTACTTTTAATGCTTTCATTGGAGTTTTCCATTCCGTCATTACTCCATTTCCACGTGGATAACGAATGGTAAAAGGACCCATATTTTCTTGTTGAGCAGTGTACATTAAGTCACGTAACTCTGCTTCATTCATTGGAGAGGAAACAACCATATTCGGTATCATTCGCATATAAGCGATATCATAAACCCCGTGATGAGTTGCACCATCTGCTCCTACAAAGCCTCCTCTGTCTAAACAGAAAACAACATTTAAATTTTGTAAAGCTACGTCGTGTAATACTTGGTCGTATGCACGTTGCATAAACGAAGAGTAGATATTACAAAATGGTACCAATCCTTGAGTTGCTAATCCTGCGGAGAAAGTAACTGCGTGTTGTTCGGCAATACCCACGTCAAACGCACGGTCTGGCATTGCTTTCATCATAATATTCATCGAACTTCCAGAAGGCATCGCAGGAGTTACCCCCATAATTTTATCATTTTGCTCTGCAAGTTCAACAATAGTATGACCAAAAACGTCTTGGTATTTTGGTGGCTCTGGAGATTTAGGAACGATCTTGATAATTTCCCCTGTCTCTTTATTGAAAATTCCTGGAGCGTGCCATTTTGTTGGATCTCCTTCTTCTGAATATTTATATCCTTTTCCTTTTACGGTAATGCAATGTAAAATCTTCGGTCCAGGGATATGTTTTAAATCTTCTAATACTTTTGCTAATCCTTCAACATCGTGCCCGTCAACAGGACCAAAATACCTGAAATTTAACGATTCGAATAAGTTACTTTGTTTTAACAATGTACTTTTTAACGAATGTGAAATTTTAGAAACGACTGCTTGTGCGTCAGGTCCGAATTTGGAAATTTTACCTAACATTTTCCAAACTTCGTCTTTAACTTTATTGTAAGTATGCGAAGTTGTTATGTCTGTTAAATATTCTTTCAATGCACCTACGTTCGGATCGATTGACATACAGTTGTCGTTCAAAACCACTAATAAATTAGCATCTTTTTCAAATCCAGCGTGGTTCATCCCTTCGAATGCTAATCCAGCAGTCATTGCACCGTCGCCAATCACAGCGATATGGTGTTTGTTTTTTTCTTGTTTGTATTTGCTAGCGACAGCCATTCCCAATGCCGCTGAAATTGAGGTAGAAGAGTGACCAACACCAAAGGTATCATATTCGCTTTCACTGCGTTTTGGAAATCCTGAAATACCGCCTTTTAATCTGTTTGTATGAAAAACGTCTCTTCTTCCAGTTAAGATTTTGTGTCCATATGCTTGGTGTCCTACGTCCCACACTAATTGGTCGTAAGGAGTATTAAATACATAATGTAAGGCAACAGTAAGTTCTACAACACCCAAACTTGCACCAAAATGGCTATTTCCAATTTCTGAAATTACGTCAACAATGTACTGACGCAACTCATTCGAAACTTGCGGTAAGTCACCAATAGTGAACTTATTACGTAAGTCTTGTGGAATTTCGATTTGTGAAAGATATGGACCTGCTTGATACTTACTCATAGTGAAAGTGTTTAACCCACAAAGTTATTCTTTATAGTGTAGAATAACAACAAATTTTTTAACAGATTGTTCACGCATATTTTATACTTTTTTGGCAAGGATTTTATTTCTTAATCGAGGGGTAATAATCGATTAAAACTTTACCTTTGCACCACAACTTATATCTCAAACAACTATGAGTGATGCTATCAAACACGAGTGTGGTATTGCACTTTTGCGATTGAAAAAACCTTTGGAGTTTTATCTTGAAAAGTATGGATCAGCGTTTTATGCGTTGAACAAACTTCACTTGATGATGGAAAAACAAAGTAACCGTGGTCAAGATGGAGCAGGGGTTGCAAATATCAAATTCGATATGGAGCCTGGACAACGTTACATTTCAAGACACCGTTCGATTGATAGCAAACCTACGCAAGATATTTTTGATCATATCAACGCTCGTTTCAAAGCGATTGCAGAAGAAAATCCTGATAGACTGAAAGATGTTAAGTATTTGAAAGAAAATGCAGGTTTTACTGGTGAGTTGTTTTTGGGGCATTTACGTTACGGAACTTTTGGTAGAAACAGCATTGAAAGTTGTCACCCGTTTTTAAGACAAAACAACTGGATTACACGTAATTTAGTTGTTGCAGGGAATTTCAATATGACAAACGTAGATGAATTGTTTGATGTATTGGTTTCTATCGGTCAGCATCCAAAAGAAAAATCGGATACGGTTACTGTAATGGAAAAAATCGGACATTTCCTTGATGAAGAGAATGATGAGATTTACAGAGAATTAAATTCAAAAGGATACGAAAAGAAGGCTATTTACGATTACATTGCTAAAAATTTAAACATAGAACGCATTTTGAAACGTGCTTCTGTGAATTGGGATGGAGGATATGCAATGGCAGGATTGTTTGGTCACGGTGATGCTTTTGTGTTACGTGATCCTTCTGGTATTCGTCCGGCTTATTGGTTTGAGAACGATGAGGTATGTGTAGTAGCATCTGAAAGACCGGTTATCCAAACAGCTTTTAACCTTCAAGAAGAAAATATTAAAGAATTAACCCCTGGTCACGCGTTAATCATCAAAAAAGATGGAAAAGTATCAGAGGTTGAAATCAATAAACCATTAGTTAATAAAAGTTGTTCGTTTGAGCGCATTTATTTCTCTCGTGGAAATGATGTAGAAATCTACGAAGAGCGTAAAAAATTAGGAGATTTAGTTGTTCCTCAAGTATTGAAATCAATTGATTACGATTTAGATAATTCTGTTTTTTCATTTATTCCAAATACTGCTGAAACGTCTTTCTACGGAATGATTAAAGGATTGGAAGATCATTTGAATGAAAGAAAATACAAAGCATTGTCTGAAAATGCAGGAAAATTATCAGAAGAAGAATTAAAGAAAATTGTGTTCCAACGTGCGCGTATTGAGAAAATCGTTATCAAAGATGCGAAAGCGAGAACATTTATTACCCAAGATGATCAACGTGATGAAATGGTGTCAAATGTATATGATATCACGTATGGTTCGGTTGTAAGAGGGAAAGATAATTTAGTAGTGATCGATGATAGTATCGTTCGTGGAACAACCTTGAAACAAAGTATCCTTCGTATTTTAGATCGTTTAGGTCCTAAAAAGATTGTAATTGTTTCTTCTGCTCCGCAAATTCGTTTCCCAGATTGTTATGGAATTGATATGGCGATAATGGGTGATTTCATTGCCTTTGAAGCAGCGATAACTCTCTTAAAAGAAACAAATCAATCTGCGGTGATTGATGAGGTATATAGAAAATGTGTTGAGCAATCAACGTTACCGAAAGAGCAAATCAAAAATTACGTAAAAGAGATTTATGCTCCTTTCACAAATGATCAAATTTCGAAAAAGATTGCTGAATTATTAACGCCTCCAACTATCAATGCAGAGGTGGATATCATTTACCAAACAGTAGAAAATTTACACGAGGCTTGTCCTAAAAATTTAGGGGATTGGTATTTCACTGGTGATTATCCTACACCTGGTGGAAACAAAGTGGTAAACACAGCGTTTATCAATTATGTCCAAGGGAAGAATGTTAGAGCATACTAGTAAGTATCAATGATAAACAAAAAAGGCTTCGAGTTTCGAAGCCTTTTTTAATTATAATGTCCTTTTAAAGAGAAAACAATTATTTTATCATTTTCTACTTTGTAGATAATTCGATGTTCTAGATTAATTCTTCTCGACCAATAACCACTGTAATTTGCTTTTAACGGTTCAGGTTGACCAAGACCTTCAAATGGTGTTTTACAAGTGTTCTCTAAAACAGAATAGATTTTTTTAACTGTTTTAATTTCATTTTTAACCCACCATCCTAAATCTTGCCAAGCTTTTGGCATAAACATCAATTCAAGCATTAATTAATGTTTTTAATTCTTCTAGATTTAATGGTGTTGGCTCTACCTTTTTATTTTCATAATCTTCAATACTTTTAAGTATGTCTGGATTTGTAATTTCATTTTCTTCAATTACTTTGATCTTTTTTACAAAAGACATACTTCTTAAAAACTCTAGGATTAAAGCAACTTTGTTTGATGGGATATCTAATTCAACTTTGTATTTCATCTCAATCTGAATTTGTATTATTAAAAGTATAACATTTTTATCATTAAAACAAAAAAGGCTTCGAAACTCGAAGCCTTTTTTATTTGCAATTATTATTTACTTATCAACTCAAACAAAGCGTTTAGATTTGGCGAAATGATAATATCTATTCTTCTATTTTTCGCTTTGTCATTAGGATCTACTGGGTGAAATTCAGATCTTCCCGCTGCCATTAAAATTCCTGGGTTCATTGTAGAATTTCCAGTTAAAATTTCAACCACAGAGGTTGCTCTCAATACGGAAAGTTCCCAATTGTTTTTCGGGTGATTAGGACTTGTTAATTTATCTGTATCCGTATGTCCTTCAACGATAATTTCCATATCTTTTTCCTTCTCTAATACACGAGCAAGATCTACTAATGCTTTTTTACCTTCTGCTTCAACTTGCGTACTACCTGTTTTGAAAAGTAATTTCGCATCCAAACTCACGTAAATTTTACCGTTTCGTTCTTCTACACTTAATCCTTTGTTTTTGTATCCTAATAAAGCATCAGCGATTTTCTTCTTCAATAATTTCACTGCTTCGTCTTTACGTTGTAACATTTCTTCTAATTCTTGAACTCGTTTTTCACGGTCTTCCAATAATTTCTGTTTTTGGAATAATTCTTCTTCTAAATCTTTTAATTCGTCTTGTTTGCGTTGTAATTCTACACTTTTTGCATCCATTTCTGCTTGCATAGAACCAGCACTTTTCGCTACAGTTTGACGGTCGTGTTCTAATTTTTTCTCATACATTAAGTTTTGGTCTACCATCTTTTGGTATTGCGTTTTTAACAAACGACATTTTTCTCCAAGGTTTGTAGTATCTTGACGTAATTGGGTAGCCTCTTTTGTAATTAATCCCAATTGTGACTCTAATTCATTCGCTTTGTTCTCGTTGTTGATTGCTTTGTCTTTCAACGCATTTAATTCTTCTTCGCATAAACGTGCTTTTTCGGCTACGTCGTGGTATTTTTTCAATGGAACACACGATGCAAAAGCCAAGGTCACCATAAAAAACAATACATAGGATACTCTCATATAACTTGATTTAGAGTTAATTTTTTTCAGTTTTCACCAAACAACAAATATCGAAAATCACTTCGCTGAATTCTTTGTGATAGTCAGAAGTTTTAAACACCATTTTTTTAATTGCTTTCAGTATCTTTGAACTCAAATTTCACTGAAACAGGTTATACAGAATGTCACAACAAAAAAAATACGGAAAAAATTTTCGTCTTGGCGTGTTAGGCGGAGGTCAATTAGGAAGAATGTTAATTCAAGAAACCATCAATTATGATGTACACGTTCACTGTTTGGATCCGGATGTAAATGCTCCTTGTCGTGATGTTGCTCATTCTTTTACAGTAGGTTCGTTGAATGATTTCGATACCGTATACAATTTCGGAAAGGACAAAGATGTATTGACTGTTGAAATTGAAAACGTTTCTGTGGATGCGTTGGAAAAACTAGAAAGTGAAGGAGTGAAAGTGTTTCCTCAACCGCGTGTTTTACGTATCATTAGAGACAAAGGACTACAAAAACAGTTTTATTTAGATAATGGTATTCCAACACCTGCGTTTTATTTGGTAAACAACAAAGCGGAAATTGATGCTTACATACCTGAATTCCCTTTTATGCAAAAAATGCGTACGGGTGGATATGACGGAAAAGGTGTTACACCCCTTCGTTCAACTGCTGATTTAGAAACGGCTTTTGATGTACCATCTGTATTAGAGAAATTTGTTGATTTTGAAAAAGAATTGTCCGTCATCGTTGCTCGCAATGAAAATGGACAAACAAAAGTATATCCAACAGTTGAGTGTGAATTCAGTCCAGAAGCAAACTTGGTTGAATTTTTATTTTCTCCTGCGGATGTTTCTCCTGAAATCGAAGAAAAAGCAGAGAAACTAGCAATAGACGTTATCGATAAATTAGGAATGGTTGGGATACTTGCCGTGGAATTATTCTTAACGAAATCGGGTGAATTGTTAGTAAATGAAATCGCACCTCGTCCGCACAATAGTGGTCACCATACGATTGAATGTAATGTTACTTCACAATTCGAACAACATATGCGCAGTGTGTTAAATCTTCCTTTGGGTGATACACGTATCGTGCAACCAGGGGTGATGATTAACCTTTTGGGAGAAAAAGGATTTACAGGCAGTGCTGTTTATGAAGGTTTGTCAGAAGCCATTGCCATTCCTGGTGTAAAACCACATATCTATGGAAAAGAAGAAACTAAATCTTTCCGTAAAATGGGACACATTACCATAGTTGCACCTACGCTGGAAGAAGCAAAAATCAATGGTCGTAAGGTAAAAGATATGGTGAGGGTTGTTTGTTAGAATGAAAAAACCAATGTAGAGGCGCTATGCATTACGCCTTTACATTGGGTTATTTATAAAATTTTTTATTTCGCATACCACGCTTCTACTTCTTCTAATAATAGCGCAGGTATTTCTAATTTATTTTTCTTTCTGTAACCATTTAATTTTTGGTGAACAGCCGTAGGTTTTGCTTCTAATAATTCTTCAACAGTGGTATATCCTGCTTTGTAGATATGTTCTGCCCACGAACCAGAAACGCCCAAAGATTGAAACGCTTTTAAATCTGGACCCGTTTGGAATTTTTCAGGACGCATTTGCGGGAAGAATAATACCTCTTGAATAGACGCATTGTTGGTCAATAACATTACCAAACGGTCGATACCGATACCCATTCCTGATGTTGGTGGCATTCCATATTCTAATGCACGTAAGAAATCTTGGTCGATAAACATTGCCTCATCATCTCCTTTTTCAGACAAACGCAATTGCTCTTCAAAACGCTCACGTTGGTCGATAGGGTCATTTAACTCTGAATATGCATTTGCAACCTCTTTACCGTTAATCATCAACTCAAAACGCTCTGTCAATTCAGGGTTATCACGGTGTTTTTTACATAATGGAGACATTTCCACTGGATAATCCGTGATGAAAGTCGGTTGGATGTAATTACCTTCACATTTTTCACCGAAAATCTCATCGATTAATTTTCCTTTCCCCATTGTTTCATTCACCTCGATGCCCATTCCTTTTGCTGCCTCACGTAATTCTTCTTCTGATTTTCCGTAGATATCAAATCCTGTAAATTCCAAGATAGAGTCACGCATTGAAATACGTTTGAAAGGTGCTTTTAATGAAATTTTATTCTCACCAACTTGAATTTCAGTATTTCCACAAACGTCATTTGCTACACGCTCAATCATTTGCTCGGTGAAATCCATCATCCAGTTGTAATCCTTGTATGCAACGTAAATTTCCATTACAGTAAATTCAGGATTGTGTGTTCTATCCATTCCTTCGTTGCGGAAATCTTTTGCAAACTCGTATACACCCTCAAATCCACCTACGATTAAACGCTTTAAATATAATTCGTTAGCGATACGTAAATACAAAGGAATATCCAATGCATTGTGGTGAGTAATGAATGGACGAGCAGAAGCCCCCCCTGGAATTGGTTGTAATATTGGAGTTTCAACTTCTAAATATCCTTTTTCATTGAAAAAGTTACGCATAGAAGCCATTGTTTTTGTTCTTTTAACAAACGTTTCTTTCACCTGTGGATTTACAACTAAATCAACATAACGTTGTCTGTAACGTAATTCAGGGTCGGTGAAAGCATCGTGTACATTTCCATCCGCATCGGTTTTTGGTAATGGAAGCGGCTTCAACGATTTTGAAAGTAACGTAAATTCTTGCACGTGAATGGAAATTTCACCCACTTGTGTTTTGAAAACATATCCTTTCACACCAACGAAATCGCCTAAATCGATTAATTTTTTGAAAACCTCGTTGTACAAAGTTTTATCCTCATCCGGACAAATTTCGTCACGGTTGAAATATACTTGAATTCTTCCTTCGCTATCTAATAATTCAGCAAATGAAGCCTTTCCCATAATACGTTGGCTCATCAAACGACCTGCAATGCAAACCTCTTGACCATCTACGAAATTGTCCTGAATTGCCTTTGAAGTCGTTGAAACAGGATAGAGCGCTGCTGGATAAGGTTCAATCCCTAATTCACGTAATTTGGTTAATTTTTCTCTTCGCTGTATTTCTTGTTCTGAAAGTTCAAGTAAACTCATAATATCTATTGATAAAAAATTTATGCAAAGATAAAATATTATCGTGGATGGAAAAGGGTTAATTAGAAGTGTTATTTTTGTCTTACACAGAAAAAACAGTATCGTCGATTTGAAAAACGCAGTGAAATACTTTTTACAATCCTTGTTTGGGTACAAACGATACTTGTATTTGTTTTCTATTTTCAAAATTAGAACCTTGCAATGGGATAAAAATGAGCGAGATTTCTTTCATTTTTTGAACCATATACCTGCAACTGATGGAGCGATTTTAGATATTGGCGCCAACATTGGAATTATGACATGGCATTTATCAACAAAATATCCAAATCGTAAAATTATTTCGTTTGAACCTGAAAGCGTGAACTTTGAAGTGCTTTCGAAAGTCTGTCATACCTTTCAATTAAAGAACGTTACTCTAATTCAAAAAGCCTTGGGTGATGTTCCTGGAAAAGCAAAAATGATTTTACCTGTACAAGGGAAAACCAAAATGCAGGGATTGGCGCACATCAAACACGATACCATTGAACTTTGGAACGAGGGAGAAGAATACGAAGTGGAGATAGAAACCTTGGATGCTCTTTTTGAAAATCAAAAAATTGATGCCATTAAGATGGATGTCGAAAATTTCGAGTTTTTTGTTTTGAAAGGAGGACAGAAAATCATTCAACGTGACAGACCAGTGATTTATGTCGAATTGTGGGACAATGAAAATAGAGTAAAATGTTTTGAGTTTATTCGCAGTCTTGGATATCAAGTGTATGTTTTAGAAAATAATGCACTGACACTTTTCGATGCTATAATACACAAACAACATAATTTCACTTTTGTACCCTAAATAAGTTGTTATGCAAAAGAAATTCTTTTCCAACTTAATTTGGCTCATCTTTTTTAACTTATTGATTAAACCGTATGCCATTTTTGGTATCGATGCAGAGGTACAAAATAGGGTAGGGACTGAAACCTATGGAATGTATTTCACATTGTTGAATTTCACCCTGTTGTTTAATATTCTGTTGGATGTCGGAATTACCAATTACAATACCCGATATGTGGCACAATATCCTTTATTGGTGAAACGCTACATCGGGAATATGCTTTCATTGAAGTTAATCCTATTTCTCATTTATTCCATTTTTACACTCTTTATTGCCTTTGTTTTTGGAGTAAAAGCGCAACACTATTGGTTTGTTATGTTATTGATAATCAATCAGTTTTTTATCAGTATGTTGCAGTTTTTGCGGAGTTATTTCGCAGGCTTGTTACTTTTTAAATGGGATATTTTTCTTTCCATTTTAGATCGAATTGTACTGATTTTAGTGGTTTCAATTTTACTATATGCACCTTATTTCAACCATCAATTTAAGATTGAATGGTTCATCTATGCACAATTATTTTCCTTCGGATTATCGGTTTTGGTAGCCTTTGTTTTGGTATTATGGAAAGTAGGTGTACCCCGATTTCACATTGGAAAATTATTGAGTTACGCTATCTTGAAAAAAAGTCTTCCTTTTGCGTTATTGGTTTTATTGATGATGTTGTATTCTCGTATGGATGCGTTGATGTTGGAACGCTTGCACATTCACGGAGATAAGCAAGTAGGGGTGTATGCACAATCCTATAGAATGTTGGATGCGAGTTTGATGTTTATTATGTTATTTTCTAATTTGTTATATCCAATTTTCTCACGAATGATTAAAGAACGTTCGGATGTAAAACCATTGTTGACCTCTTCTTCGAAATTAGTTTTTGCTTTTACCTCTATTTTATCGATTACTTGTGGAGGATTTGCGTGGTTTATATTAAAATCAATCTACGACCACGACGTTGATATGGCAGTTCCAACGTTTAGAATGTTAATGTTAAGTGTCGTTCCGACAGCAATGGTGTTGATATTGGGAACCTATTTAACGGCAAATGGAAGTTTGAAAAAACTTAATATCTTCTCATTTGTTGGATTGGTATTGAACATTGTGTTTAACTTTATTTTGATACCAAAACACGGTTCTTTTGGAGCAGCAGTTTCCACGTTGATAGGACAAAGTATGATTTTAGTTCTTTATCTGATTTCGATTTGGAAGATGATCCAATTTCAATTTAAATGGAATGAAGCGCTTCGATTTGTTATTTATGTAGGATTATTAGGAGGTTCATATTTGCTTTCTTTTATGGTAAAAAATCAGTTTTTACAATTAACAGGTTTTGTAATTTTGGCTGGAATAATTGGTTTGTTGGTGGGAATGATACCACTGAAATCCATTGTTCATTCTTTGAAAAACGAAAAATAAATTTGTATGGAAAATACCTATTCACGCTTTTTTGTTAAACTTAATTGGTTTACCTTAATTTTTATTTATTTGGTGGTTATTGCGGGTAGTTTTGTTCGCATAACAGGGAGTGGAATGGGTTGTCCGGATTGGCCAAAATGTTTCGGTCAATATATTCCGCCAACAGATGAAAAAACGCTACCAGCCGATTATAAAGATATTTATGCGAGTAAACGTGGGAAGAAAATTGAACGCTTTGCCAACTTTTTAGAAAAAGTAGGAGCAGGAGATGTTGCTACAAAACTACGCAATGACAAATCAGCCTTGATAGAACAAGATTTTAACCCTCGAAAAACGTGGACAGAGTACGTAAATCGTTTGTTTGGTGTAGTAGCAGGATTTGGGGTACTATTTGTCTTTGTGGGTGTATTACGTAAATATAGAACCAAAAAATTAGTCACTTTGGCAACATTGAATTTGGTCATTTTAGTCATTCAAGCGTGGTTTGGTTCGATTGTAGTCGCAACAAATTTAGTTCCGTGGACAATCACCGTGCATATGTTTTTGGCTTTGGTAATTATCGGTTTACAATTGGGAATTTTACTCGAAATAAGTCCATCGCAAAAGCAACGTTTTGTCTTGCCAAAAACGGTTCGTTTGGTGTTATGGTCAGCAATGATTATTACGTTTATCCAAATGTTTTTAGGGACACAAGTACGTGAAGCAATTGACGTATTAGTTAAGCAAGGATATTCTAGACAATATTGGATTGATAATTTAGGTATACCATTTTTCATACACCGCAGTTTTTCGTGGTTAGTATTAGGTATGATGGCCTACTTGTTTTGGATAAATCGTAAACAATTTCAACTTAAAATCATCAATACCTCTGTATACATCTTGCTTATAGAGTTGCTTTCCGGGATTTTATTAGCCTATGCAGATATGCCAGGTTTGGTACAAACAGCACATTTATTATTTGCTTCTGTAATGTTCGGAACTTTGTTTATGACGTGTTTTAGAATGAGGGGAGAGTGAGGGGAATAAATTTCAATCCCCCTTTTTCTTTTTATCTTTTTAATAATTTAAACCCAATTTCTCTTCCCTGCCCTTGAAACATAGCAAGATTAATCCAGAAAAAAGCAAATTTTTCTAAAAGTTCAAATTTATCATTACCCCCAATTGAATAACATTTTTCAAATCCAGCATCTAATGCTAATAATTGAGCTATATTAGTTGCTTTTTCACTATCGCCAGCTACAAACATATCAATTTTCTGTTCGCCATAATATGTATTATTCATATTATTAAATCCGGTAGAATTAAAACACTTAACAATGTCTTTAGTTTCAGTGTTTGCTAAAATGGCTTCCGTTGTATTTGAAAAACCTAAAGGTCCTCTACCCATAACAATATTCATAGTGTCTATTATTATTTTTCCGGATGTATCACCCAAAGATTTAGTTACTTCAATGGTTGATAATGCAGGAGTAGCTAGTACTATGATGTCTGATTGAGCTGTTGCTTCTTGAATAGATGAAACATTAATATGGTCATTTTCCAAAAGATCTTTTCCTTTAAAATTTGATAGATCTCTTACCCCAAGGGTTATAATATGTCCTTTTTGAGACCATTTTTTAGCTAGAGCTCCACCAACATTACCAGAGCCTATAATTGCAATTTTCATAAATTTTTATTTTGTTTCGTGAATTATTTTTTCAGGAATAAAGTACATCATTGGTACTATTAAAAAAAGAAAATAAGAAAAGTAAACCGAGAAATACCCTAATAGACTTCCACTTGCATAAATAGTTAAAGCAATCAAATTCTTTTTTTTAATTCTTATGTGTCTTTGCTTGTTAATTGTTTCTATAAGTAATTCTTTTTTAATAACATATGTTCTCAAAAAAGTAAACGATAAAGCACTCATAAAGAAAATAAAACCATACAAAAAACAGGCTTCCCAATACATTGGTTTTTCACCAATAAAATTAGTGCAAAAAGGGATTAAGCTCATCCAAAAGAGAAGATGTATACTTAACCAAAGTAATTTTCTATCAGTATGTTTTATTTGATGAAATAGTTGGTGATGATTTACCCACATAATTGCGATCATGACAAAGCTGACTGAATAAGAAATTAATTTAGGAATTAATGATTTAATCTCGATCCAAAATGAATGTTCAGAGTTGGTAATTGGAATTTTCAAGTCAAATACCATAATGGTAATTAAAATTGCGATAACACCATCGCTAAAAGCTTCAATTCGATTTGTTGAAATCATTTTTTATCAATTAAAATCATATCTTACGAAAAAACCTACATTCGAAATGGTTGTATAATTACTTCTTCCAATTTCTGATAAATCAATACCTACACCAACTTGTGTTTGTTTTTTTTGCACTCCTATTCTTGCTCTTTGAATAAACATTTGTGCTAAATTTTTATTCGAATTAAAAGTATTAATGCTTTCAATTTGGGTAAATAATTGGATAT
>JBILUY010000049.1:0-14820 GCA_044370735.1 Crocinitomicaceae bacterium
AAAATAATGAAAAACAACAATGACACAACAGTAATTAAAATGATTAAAATTTCAGTATAATAATTATATTTATTTTCATTAACTTGTTGGATATTAGAAAAAAGGTTGTCTAGTTTATAATCGTAGAAATAATATGGGACTTTCAGATTTTGATTTTCAGTTATTGCACTTTCCTCCAATTTCTCGATTAATTTTGGATCATTAGGTTTAATTTTTAAGTTAAAATTTAAATAGCTATCATCATTTCTGATTAAGTTGAAATTGAGATTTTCGTAATTTTTTAAGAATAAATAATTTTCAATTACTTCTGCATCAAAGTATTGTTTAATATGGTATTTATCACAAACTAGTTGGAAATCTCTCAGTCTTTTAAGAATTTGTTTGCGTTTCTTTTTTGATACATTTTCCTTTATATCGTTATAAATGTAATCTCCTTTTGAATTTGTAATTTGTCTTACAAAAGAACTTCGTTCGTCATCCGAATTCTCAAACTCTTTGTTTGAAAATAAGACATCGTTATAATATACTAACGAAGAAGAATTTTTTAATGGTAATTCCGAAGAATGTATGAATTTGTTTAAAATTTTTCTTTCGTCAGTAAAACATTTTTTAAAGTTTTTATAGTAGTATATCTGATAGACAGTACTATCGTCTAAGATGATATTATTTTCTGGATGATTGTTTGGATCGTAAATCTTTCCATTTTTATCATATAAATTCGATTGTTCGATAAATTTCCTTGTATTAAAATCATATTTAAACGAACTAATTCTTTCATTTTTTAAATCATTTTCTGGTTTGAAATTGTATAAATATTCTTCTTGAATTAGGTAAGGATAACCAAGATTAATTGTTTTTACATCGGAATTAAATTCAGTATAAGCAACCAGATTTTCAATTTTTGTGATTACTCCTTTTTTAAATGAAATTTGAATAAATCCAAGGAGAAAAAAGGGTATAAATAGAAGGAAAAATAGTTTAGTGAAATAGAATTTATTTAATGGGTAGAATTTTTTAAATGCATTGTTTCTAAAAAAAAACATAGCCCAAATAACAAGTGTTATTATAAAAAATATCAAATGAATAAAAACAAATCCACTATTACTATATATAGATTCAAAATCATTATCCTGAAGATTAATGAGGCTAGTGTATGAATATCCAAAAAGATAAGCGAACACATTTAATATTAAACTTATTAAGGTTAATTCTAAAATTCGACTATGCCAAACAAGTGGATAGTTTTCAATTAGATATAGATTTATTTTTTTATAAAGTTTCATTTTTTGATAAATAAACGTTTTGTAGATTTTGATATATCTCTAATATATAATATGTTATGTTTGGAATGGCTAATGAGTTGCATCACTTTTTTCATTCCATCTTCTTCATTCAATGTAAGTTCAAAATGAGAGCCATTATAAACAATACTTTCCATGTTTATTGAGGCTAGCAGGTTTTCTAGTTCTATTTTTTGACAATCTATATCGAGTTCTATTATCGTATTTTGATTATTATCTTTTAATGAAGATAATTGTGTTGGTTTACCTTGTTTTAAGAATAGAATGTGATCTGAAATTTTTTCTACTTCAAATAATTGTTGTGAACTTAGAATTATACCTAATGGATTTGAGCAGCTTCTTGTTAGATTCTTTAAATCTTCTAAGACAAGCTGTTGAGCAACTACATCAAGGTTAGCTAATGGTTCGTCAATTAGTAAAATATTTGGTTTTCTTAAAAATGTTCTTGCAAGTTCAAATCTCATTTTATAGCCAGAAGATAACTCACTCCATTTATGATTTCTAAATTTCCATAAACCAAAGCGAATAATCATCATATTAACAAGTAGTTCATTTTCTCTACCTTTAAAACCATAATGAGCAGCAACATATTTTAAATTATCTTTCAGTGGACCATGCCATTTTGGTGTTCTCTGCGGGATGTAAACTAATTTTGTTCTTTGATCGTAGTTTTTAAGTGAGTTAATCTCATTAAAAAAACTAATTTCCCCTGAATCAAACTTTAATTCTTTTGCTAAAATTCGCAATAAAGTGGTTTTACCATTCCCGTTTTCGCCTACTAATCCCCATACTTCTCCGGGTTTTAGTTCTAAACTTACGTTATCAAGACTAAATTTATTAGCTCCGTATTTTTTAGATAAATTATCTGCTTTTAATAAAACATCTAGTCCTCTCGTTTCAACATCAATTTTATCTAACTCATTCAATAATTGATTGATAGATGTTTTAAATATATCGGATGAAAAATCATTTGTTTCTAATATAATTTCTAATTGAATGCATTTTTCATACATATCAGTTGAATTAGTATCTAGAACACAATCGATGATTTTTCTATAAGCCAAATTAAAATCATTTGTATTAATATGATTTTTAACTTCTTGTAGTTTTTCTTTATATAAAAACATCTATTCTTATTTATTATTCCAATTGGTCATCGTTAAACCGATACCAATCGTAGTAAATCCTTTGATAAATTCGGTAGCAATTTTGATGCGTTCTTCAAGGGTAACTTTTTCGTCGCTATTCCATTCTCCCAGAACATAATCAGCTTGTTGTCCTTGTTTAAAGTCTGCACCAACTCCGAAACGAACGCGTGCATATTCAACCGTTTTTAATTGTGCTTGTATGTCTTTTAATCCATTGTGTCCACCGTCACTGCCTTTTCCTTTCATTCGAAGTTTTCCGAAGGGTAGTGCGATATCATCCGTAATCACTAATAGATTTTCAACAGGAATTTTTTCTGCTTGAAGCCAATAATTCACCGCTTTTCCGCTTAAATTCATAAACGTATTCGGTTTCAATAAATAGATTTGTCTGCCCTTGTATTTTGCCAAGGCGACATCACCTAATTTTTTACCTTCGAAAGTAGCGTTGCATTCTTTTGCAAATGCTTCAACCACTTTGAAACCAATATTGTGACGTGTTTCTTCGTATTTACTTCCAGGATTTCCTAACCCAACGACTAAATATTTCATTTATGATGTTTTAAAACCATTTTTTGTTATTTCTAATTCCTGTTTCCAAGTAAAAATGCATTATTCTTTTAAAAAAGTTTCTTACTGAAAAACCAGATTTTGAAAGGATTGGAAAACGTTCTTTGAATGTTAAACTATCTTCAAAAATCTCGATCGAAAGTGGATTTTTTATGTAATCATCAAACGTTTCGATTGTATTATCATAAGGAGGTTTTATGGCCAAGAAAAACTTATAATTCCACACTCCTTGTTTATACGATTGATACTGATACTTTCCTGATTTACTGTTTAATACTTGTGCCCATGTTCTACGGCCAAAGAAATTTGATATTCTGCTTATAAAAATGCCTGGATAATAGGAACGGTGCATTAATTTTACTGATGGGAAGACGTTTTCAGCGATGTTATCGAGTAAAATTTTACCAAAACCAACTGATTTTGCTTCTTCACAAAACTCTTTTTCGTAAATAAAATCGTCGATTGCCCACGTTTCGCCCCAGTTTTTAAGTGTTTGAACTTCTAAATCGTTTTGAGGTTTACGTAAAAAATAATCAGCAATAATAAGACGACCACCCGGTTTTAATACCCGAAAAGCTTCTTTTAAAAAATCTATTTTATGTTCTGCATGAACAATACTTTCAATTCCCAAAACAACATCAAATGTGTTGTCTTCAAAATGCATTTTTGTAAAATCACAATGACTTATACGAGTTAGTTCTTCTAGTGCTAGTTTCTTTCTAATCGATTGTGCTCTATTGATTTGTGTATTGCTAATAGATATTCCTTCAACTTTACATCCTATATTTTGTGCTAGAAAAAATACGGTACCACCTATACCACAACCAGCATCTAATACATAGTCTGTCGATTGTATTTGTGCGTGTCTAGCTAGTTGAAAATTCATGTTCCAAAGAGCTTGACGATGTGTTAGTGTGTTTTCATCCCAATAGCCATAATGTAAAGCCATTGAGTCTTTTAATTGCCAAACAATCTCATAATCACGCTCACATTCATCGTAATAGGTTGCAACTTCTTCCTTATACTCTTCGTTCATTTTCTGCAATTTATTCTAATTCAAAAATAACAAGAAAGAATGAAGTATTGAGTTACAATTTGAATGTAGAACTGTAAAAGTGAATTATTTTATGATTAATTGAAATCCTTTTCCGTGAACATTCATAATTTCAATAGAAGGATCTTCTTTCAATAATTTTCGAAGTTTAGCGATGTAAACGTCCATACTTCTACCATTAAAATAATTGTCATCTCCCCATATTGCTCTTAAAGTCGCTTGTCTATCAATGATTTCGTTTTTGTTTTTCGCTAAAAGAGACAGTAATTGATTTTCTTTAGTTGTCAATTTCAACGCTCCTGAAGGCAAGTGTAGCATTCGTGTTTGTGGTTCAAACAAGAAGTTACCCACCATTAATTGGTCACTGATAACGTCAGAAGTTTTGATTGCTCTTCTTGAGATTGCCTCGATACGCGCCAACAATTCTTCCATTGAAAATGGTTTTGTAAGGTAGTCATCTGCCCCCACAGCAAAACCGGATAATTTATCTTCTGGTTGAGATTTAGCAGTTAAAAATAAAATAGGTACATTTTTATTCAATTCACGAATTTCTTTCGCTGTTGCAATACCGTCCATTTCAGGCATCATCACATCTAAAATACAAAAGTCAACCTGGTTAGTATTGAAATGTTCAATGGCTAGTTTTCCGTTTCTTGCTAGTTTCACGGCATATCCTTTGGATGTTAAATAGGTATGTAATAATAACCCTAAATTTTCATCATCTTCTGCAAGTAAAATTGACAACTTTCTTTCCATAACGTTACATTTTAAGCGTGACTAATTTTTAACTGGTATTCGAATGCTAAATTCTGAACCTTCATTTATTTGACTTTTTACGTCTAATTTCCATTGATTTAACGTGATTATAGCTTTAACATAACTCAACCCTAAACCAAATCCTTTTACATTGTGTAAGTTTCCTGTCGGAACACGATACAATTTATCAAATATTTTGCCAATATGTTCTTTTGAAATACCAATTCCTTCGTCTTTGATAGATAAAAGGATTTCATTTCCTTGTTGGGTCAATACAACCGTAATTTTCGGTCTGTCATTGCTGTATTTGATTGCATTATCAATCAGGTTGGAGATAACGTTGGTTGTGTGCATTTTATCTCCTTGAATGACAATTGCTTGTTCGTCTATTTTTTCAATTAATTCTCCTAAATTCCCTTGAATTCTGAATTGTGCGTTTTTACATAAGTCTTTCACGATTTCAGTAAGGTTGATTTTTTCCATTTTTAACGGAATATCTCCTTTGTCTATTGTGGCACTTTGTAAAATTCTTTCTACTAATATTTCCAGTCGTTTGTTTTCATCTTGGATCATTTTGACAAAAGGGGTTGTTCTTTCGACTACTTCGCCCATCATGTCTTTGTCATTCATCGCCTGACAAGCTAGGGAAATGGTAGAAATAGGTGTTTTAAACTCGTGTGTCATATTGGAGATGAAATCATTTTTGAGTTCGCTTAATTTCTTTTGTGTCAAGATTGTATGAAACATATAGGAAATAGCAACCGCAATTAAGATTACAAGCAATAAACTTATGGTCAAGGGCATTTCCATTTCCTTAAATAAGTAACTTTTTTTGGATGGAAATTTTAACATTATGCGAATAGTTTCATCCAAAATGTTTGATGGGAAAATCATCGCTTTTGCAGCGCCAATAGTATCCATTTTATGGTTGTAACGCGGTGTAGGGTAGGGATATTTTAAGATTTCGTTTTCTGAATTAATAAGTATAAATTCAAAATCCATAGGAAGTTTATCTTGACAAACTTCGTAACAAATAATAGAATCTAAAAAGGATAAATCGATACGTTTTTCAGGAGCTGTGTAAGTATTATCGTGGAAGGCAGCAAATAACATTTCGTTGATTACGCGTGATTTTTTGAAGATTTGTCTCATAACTCGTTGGTCTAATTCGCGAGCAACGGCGTTATTTGAACTACGTGTTAAATTCATATCACGATTTAGAACATCATTGATTTGACTTACGTCTCTAGCAAAAACTTGATGTTTCGTTTTCAACCCTGTAACGCTATCATCTGACATCCCTTCAATAGCCAAGTATTTTTCCAATTTTCCATTTTCTAACAACATAGTGTCTTTGATAGAAACAGAAGATTTTGCAGTTAATAAGCGTTGAAATTCGTTTTTGAGAATGTCTTTGTATTCTGGACTGATGTCTTTGTGAACAACGTGTAAATATTTTTTGATTTCAACTGCTTTTTCGTGACGCATAGCAATGCGCTCTACTAATGTTTGAACTTTTGCTTTGAATTCAATGGATTTACGGTCATATAATTGCGAAACTTGATAAAATTGAATGAGCAATAAGGCAATCATTGCAGAGGCAACAAAAGCAATTACTACGTCCATTCTTAATTTTTTCATCTTCCAACTATATATTTATCGGAAAGTTAGAACTTTTCATTGAAGAGAAAATATCATTAACGTAATTTAACGAATTTCCCATCCTCTTTTTTGGAGTGTATCGATGCAGGTAACCATCTCTCGTTCTGTGGTGATTTTTGAAGATAAATCGGATACTAACAAGGAATTTCCTTCGATTTTCGGCGTTAAGTTAAAAGGAAATGTAAGTTCGTTGGTTTCCTTTTTATTTTCAAGTTGGTAGATGTAATTTTTAAGCAGTTGAATACTTTCATTATCAGACCAAGGGAAATCATCGCTTTTCACAGAAGTGATAAAATGAAGTTCTTCTTTCGCTCGTGTAAACAAAACATTTAATCGACGATACCCATTTTTTCGGTTTAGCGGTCCCATTTGCAATTGAAAGTGTCCGTGATGGTTTTTAGCATAACCCATAGAAATATACAGGATGTCACATTCGTCCCCTTGAACTTGTTCCAAGGATTTAATAAACGCTTCATTTCGATTGATTTTTCCCTCTAACAATTGCTTTGTTTCGGTATTCATTAATTTGTAAATCAATTCTTTTTGTTCATTTGAAAACGCTACTATTCCTATTTTTTTAGTTGAATTAATGCTACTGGTTATTAATTCGTTGATTTTTATTGCATCTGTTGTGTTCGTTCGGTTTTCAAAAACACCATTCTCAAGGTAGTGCAGATGCAAAGGAGATGAAATACTTACAGACGGGAATGGTTGTAAATCATTGTTATAAAAATGTTTATTTGAAAAGGCAATGAGTTGTGAGTGTTTGCTTCGATAATGATGTTTTAACATACTTTTTTCGAAGTAGTAAGATGCTTGATGCAATAAATCAACCGATTGATAAATTCCACTAAAATAATTTGTTGGGCTCATTTGTTTGGAGTCGCCCAAAATGATTGCTCGTTTACTTCGTTGTAAGGCACCAAGTCCGTTCATTAATGGAATTTGACTTGCTTCATCTGCAATACAGATATCGAATAGATTTTCTTCCAAAGAAAACAACGAGGCTAATTGTGATGGAGTTACTAACCAAATTGGCATTAAGATTTTAATCCAGTGTATTGCATCGCTTTTGGTAAAATCTTGAATGGATTGTCTGTATCTTGTTTTTGCAAAGGCTTTTACAAGAATGCGTTTTCCGTTTTTAAGTTGTTTCTTAAATTCTTTTTGTTCTGTTGTCAGTTTTGTGTCTGATTGTAGTATTAATTGATTGTACTCGTGAAATTTCTTTTGTTGTGTTCTAATTAATTCTTTTTCAAACAAATGTTGTTCTATCTTTTCTTCTGATACTATATTGTTTACAAGTGCAACGATTTTAGAATTATCGAAGTCAATTAGTTGAGGGAAATAGTGTTGAATTAGATATAAATAATGATTGGATATCGCTTGTTTACATTCGTTTATTGTGTTGAATTGCTGAACAAAACGGATGATGTCTTTTGAAATATTTTTACTTATGTAACTATTTTTTACGTTGAAATTAAAATCTGCTTGAATGTCTTGAATGTGAGTTATTAAATCTATGTTTTCGTTGATATCAATTGTTCTTTCTAACCATTGAATAAGTTCTAGAAATTGAAATTTTTCTTCTGTGAAAATTTCCATTTCCTCTTTTGTCATTTCTTCGACTAGCTCTGAATAATTTGTGAGTAGCGATAATGTTAATTCAATTTGTGGAATTTCTATGTCAGGATGATGTATACCTAATTTTTGAAACGTTTGTTCAATTTTCTCTAATTTCAGTTTTTCTTGTTCAATTTCGATTAATTCATCGATTAGTTTTAAAGGTGGAGTTGTATTATCGTTTAGGAAATTTTTAAGTGTGTTTTTGAGTTTCCATTTATGATAAAAGTTTCCATTTGTAAGGATATCTTTCCAATAATCTAATTGAGTTAATGTAGGGATTTTTGTCCAAGAATTATTCCTGTTTTTTAGTTGTGAAATTTTGTTATTTTGAGATTTATATTTCTGTGTGTTTTTTAAAAATTGTTCTTTATTTTTTATATTTAAATATAGTTCAAAATATAATTTTTCTTTCTCATTTAGAATTATTTGTGAAAATGATATTTTTCGTTTAAACGTATTTAATAGTTTTTTATTTTTTATTTTAAATTTTTCTAAATATTCTACTATTAAACTATATTTTTCGTTTGTTTTTTCGCTTTCAACGTAGGCTTCAATATTTCCTTTTTTGTATCCATAAAATGGAGGTTTTTTGTGTTCACCTTCGTATAATTTTATAACTGTGTTTTCAACCTGTTTCCAGTTTTCAATCGGGATGAATTCTTGTAAAAAGATAGCTTCTGTTGGTGGCGTTTTTTTAAACCAAGATTGTAGTTCTTGGAACGATGTATTTTCAATTAAAGTTGGGCTATTTATTTTGTCTAAAAGAGATTGTAGTTGATTGCGATATTGTTCGCTTAAAAATAAATTTTTGGGTTCGAGATTATCTTCGTTTTCTAATTGCTTCCAACTTTTTTCAAGCGTTCGAATAAACGTTTCTGTCTTATTTTCTGGGTTGAAATAACATAAATTTTCAAAACGATGTTGTTTCGCTTTTTGATAAATAATTTCAAGAGCGACTTTTTTTTCGGAAAATAACAAAACATTATAGTGAGATGCTATGCTTTTTGCAATCAGGTTGGTGATTAGTGTCGATTTTCCCGTGCCCGGAGGACCTTCGACTACTAGATTTTCTTTTTCAAATGTATGAATTGCTTTTAGTTGATCGCTGTCTTGTGAAGAAATTTGTCCTTTTGAAAGTTGTATGTGTTCTGTTTTTTCTATTTTTTCTCCGAATAGGTGTTGAATTAATTTGCTTTTGGGTTGTTCGAGTAAGGTTTCAATTTCTCTCAGAATCAAAAATCGGTGATGGTGAAAATTTCCAATGAAGTAGTGTTCCTCTATTTGTACCCCTTGTTTTTGGAAAAATAGGTTGTTTTGAATTTCTTCTAAATTTTCTTGGATTGTTTTTTCGTTATCGAATTCAATTTTTTGTTGATAGGTATCTAACTCTTTTTCTAGCCAAGGATTGACAAAGGTATTTTCCCAAAGCGGTTCTATTTGAAAGGTTTGATTTTTATTAATCCATTGAAAGTCTAACGGAGTGATAAAAATGGGTGTGTGTTTATCTTTTAGATATAAACCACTTGCCAAACATAGGGTTGTTTCGGTTTGTGGATTTGCTAGGGCTTCATTTTGTTTCAGTATTTTTTTCCACTGACTATCCAATGAAATTGCTTCGTCTACTATTTGTAGTGAAACATATTTCAGTTTTGAGTTTGAAACATCACAATGAACCAAAATATCCGTTGACGGAATATTCAATAAAGCGTTTTTGAACGAGATTAATTGTTGGTTGATGGATATTTCACTGCTCATTGTTTTCAAATTTACACTGATTTTGTGAAATATATTTGTTTCCTTAATCAATTACCTAACTCTTTTTCAAAAATTTTCTTCCATAATCGAAATAAATTGATCAAACCAAAAAAGTTTCGAGTATGAAAGAAAAAATTCTATTTTTAAATAAAATTTTCGTCTATAAAAGAAAATAATTGTATTTTTAGATATATTTTCGAGTATGGAAGAATTATTTAATAAGATTGCACCCTTTAATTTTTGGCATTTAACCAAAAAGGAAACGGCTGAACAATTTGGTTTTTCGCGTGATTTTTATTTGACGAAAATTTTAAAATACATAAACAATTCACTTATAAAAGTGATTGTGGGTCAGCGTAGAACAGGGAAAAGTTATTTGTTACGACAAATTGCAAATCACATCATACAAAGTGGTGTTTCACCAAAAAATGTTTTTTATCTAAATAAAGAATTCATCGAATTTGATGAAATACTCGACTACAAAGATTTAGATAAGCTGATAAAATTTTATTTGGATAAAATAAAACCAAAAGGAAAGGTCTATTTATTCATCGATGAAATTCAAAATATACATCAATGGGAAAAATTGGTCAATTCCTATTCGCAGAATTTTGTCAATCAATACGAATTATTTATCAGCGGTTCGAATTCAAAAATGTTGTCTGGTGAATTATCTACTTTGTTATCTGGTAGGTATATTGATTTTGAAATATTACCATTTAGTTATGAAGAATATTTGGGCATAACAGGAAATGAAAAAAGTAAAACTTCGTATTTGAATTATATGCAAACAGGAGGTTTGCCCGAACTATTCATCTTGCCGGATGAAGAGTCAAAGATGCGGTATGTCTCTTCCATAAAAGATACGGTTCTATTGCGTGATGTGATACAACGTCACTCTATCAAAGACCCAAAATTACTGGAGGATATCTTTGTATATTTGGTCAATACTTCTTCGAATTTAATATCGGTAAATAATATCACGAACTACTTTAAAAGTAAAGGAAGAAAAACCACCTACGATACTATCGCAAATTATATTGGTTTTATCGAAGATACCTTTATGATACACAAAGTGGACCGTTATGATATCAAAGGAAAAGATACCATAGCAGGTAATGTGAAGTATTATTGTAATGACCAAGCCTATAAGAATTATTTGTTTAAAGGGTTTTCATACGGTGCTGGATATCAGTTAGAAAATTTGGTGTATTTGGAGTTGCGAAGAAATGGCTATCAAGTTTATGTGGGAGTGTTACCAAATAAAGAAGTTGATTTTGTTGCACAAAAGTCAGATCGTGTTTTGTATATACAAACGACCTATTTGATGGTGGAAGAACAAACAATCAAAAGGGAATATGCTGCATTAGAATCCATATCCGATAATTATGAAAAAGTGATTGTTTCTATGGATGATTTGGTTTTTCCAAGTAATAAGGGGATCAAACACATACAGGTTTGGAACTTGAGTGAAATTCTTTAACCAAATCCCGAACACTTTTCACTATGATTTTGTTCCATTATTTATACTTTTGTTTACTACGAAAATCCTATGGAAATTAAAGCGTTTAGGAAGTTATTTGCTTCAAATCCTGCCATTGATGCTACGGCAAATCAATTACAATTTAGTGGACAAAAAATTCATTGGAAAGGGTTGTTTTGTTCGGCTCGTACTATTTATGCATCAACATTAGCAGGGCAAGTTCCTGGACACCATTTGTTTGTTTTACAAGATAAAGAAGAAGCAGCTTATTTTTTCAATGATTTGGAAAGCATTTTCCCGGAAGAAAAGCATATCGTTTTTTACCCTGCTTCTTACAGAACACCTTATCAATTTGAAGAAACAGATAATGCCAATGTAGTAGCACGAGCAGAAGTTCTTGAAAAGATTAATAACGGAACGAATACGTGGGTTGTAACTTATCCGCAAGCGCTTTTTGAAAAAGTTCCTACACAAAAGAAATTGACCGAGAATACTTTACGTGTTCAAAAAGGACAGAATTATTCCCTCGATTTTATGAATGAATTGTTGTTGGATTATGGTTTTGAACGTGTTGATTTTGTGTATGAACCAGGACAATTTGCTATTCGCGGAGGAATTTTAGATGTCTTTTCTTTTGCGAATGATTACCCCTTTCGTATGGAGTTTTTCGGAGAAGAATTAGAATCCATTCGTACTTTCAATCCGGTAGATCAGTTGTCGATTTCTACGCATGAGTTTTTCAATATTGTTCCCAATGTACAAAAGCAATTTATCCAACATGGACTAGAAACGTTTCTCACTTTTTTAGGGAAAAATGTTACCGTTTGGATGTCTTCGATGGGAGAGATTACCAATAAATTAGACAAAGAATACGATAAAGCAGTTGCGATTTACGAAAAACTAAATCATACCGTAAAACAAACTTTACCTGGTGATTTATATACGCACAAATCAGAGTGGACAAAAGAAGTTGAAAGTTATTCGGTTATTGAATGGGGACCTGAATTTCATTTTACACCTACTTTTGAGCAGCAATTTCAAGTACAGCAGCAACCAGCATTTAATAAGAATTTCGAATTATTAAGGGAGGATTTAATTGAACGTAAAAAAGTAGGATTTACGAATTTATTCTTTTCCAATCAGCCGAAACAGATAGACCGTTTGTATTCCATTTTTGAAGACATTGGAGGAGAAGTTGATTTTATTTCGATGCCCGTTGCCCTTCACGAAGGATTTATATTACCTGATTTAAAATTAGTTTGTTATACGGATCATCAAGTCTTTGAACGTTATCACCGTTTTAAATTAAAAGAAGGATTTGCTCAATCAAAACAGGCTATCACCTTAAAGGAATTATACGACCTACAAAAAGGAGATTATGTAACGCATATCGATCACGGAGTAGGTCAGTTTTCTGGTTTACAAACGATTGATGTTAATGGTAAACCCCAAGAGGCTATTCGTTTGGTTTACAAAGATGGAGATGTACTTTATGTAAGTATTCACTCGTTACACCGCATTTCGAAATTTACAGGTAAAGAAGGTGCTGTTCCTAAAATGAACAAATTAGGAACACAAGCGTGGTCTATCCTTAAAAATAAAACAAAGAAGAAAATCAAGGAATTAGCCTTCGATTTAATCCAATTATATGCGAAACGTAAAAGTCAGCCGGGATTTGCTTACAATCCGGATACGTATTTGCAAACGGAGTTAGAGGCTTCCTTTATGTATGAAGATACGCCTGACCAGTTGAAAGCGACCCAAGCGATTAAGGAAGATATGGAATCGCCAACCCCGATGGATCGTTTGGTTTGTGGTGATGTTGGATTTGGTAAAACCGAAGTAGCAATACGTGCTGCATTTAAAGCGGCAACCGATGGAAAACAAGTAGCGGTGTTAGTTCCTACTACGATTTTATCACATCAACATTATAGAAGTTTTTCAAAACGTTTAGCAGATTTTCCAGTTACAGTGGATTATGTGAACCGTTTTAAATCTGCCAAAGAGATTACGGACACCATTAAAAAAGTGGCATCAGGTCAAGTAGACATATTGATTGGTACACATAAATTAATCAGTGATAAAATCAAATTCAAAGATTTGGGATTGATTATCATAGACGAAGAGCAAAAATTTGGTGTGTCAGTAAAAGATAAATTGAAAACCTTAAAAACAACGGTAGATACGCTAACCTTAACAGCAACACCAATTCCTAGAACCTTGCAATTTTCATTAATGGGCGCACGTGATTTAAGTGTGATTAATACCCCACCACCGAACAGACAACCTGTTTTGACGGAAATTATACAATTTCAAGAAGAGGCGATACGTGATGCTATTTCGTATGAAGTTTCACGTGGTGGACAAGTGTATTTTGTCCATAATCGTTTACAAAATATCAAAGAAGTTTCCGGAATGATTGCGCGTTTGTGTCCTGGAGTTCGTGTGGCCATTGGACACGGGCAAATGGATGGCAAGGAGTTGGAAAAAATCATGATGGGCTTCATTCAAGGGGATTATGATGTGTTGTTAGCAACAACGATCATTGAATCTGGTATTGATATTCCAAATGCGAATACGATTTTGATTAATAATGCCAATAATTTCGGATTGAGTGATTTACACCAGTTGCGAGGTAGGGTAGGACGTTCGAATAAAAAAGCGTTTTGTTATTTGATTGCACCTAAATTTCACGAAATGACTTCGGAAGCACGTAAGCGATTGGAAGCATTGGTACAGTTTTCTGATTTAGGTTCAGGATTTAACATTGCGATGAAGGATTTAGATATTCGTGGTGCTGGAAATTTATTAGGTGGAGAACAAAGTGGTTTCATTTCAGATATTGGATTTGATATGTATCAGAAAATTTTGAATGAGGCGATGGAAGAATTGAAGGAAACTGAATTTAAAGACTTATATGCCGATCGAAATACCGATGATTTTGTACATTTTGTAAAAGATTGTGTGATTGAAACTGATTTAGAAATTCGTATTCCGGATGATTATGTAAACAATGTTGCCGAGCGTTTGAGTTTGTATCAACAGTTAGATAATTTGGAGAGTAAAGAAGCTTTAGATAAATTCTCAACACGTTTGCAAGATCGTTTTGGTCCTTTACCTAGGGCTGTGAAAGAATTATTCCGTTCGTTTGAATTACGTTGGAAAGCGGAAGAATTAGGAATTGAAAAATTGGTGATTAAATCAAATTCAATGGTGTGTAGTTTTATATCGAATCCTCAATCACCCTTTTATGATTCACCTGCTTTTAGACGTATTTTGTCGTACGTTCAGTCAAGTCCGAAGGATTGTAAATTATCAGAGAAAAATGACAAGTTACGCATGATTTATTCACACGTAATGACAGTAGAACAGGCATTTAAACGTTTGGAAGAAATTTCAATGGTGATTAATCCCGTTTTAGAATGAATATAAATAAACGATTTTAAATGTTAATTTTAATGTTAAAAA
>JBILUY010000150.1:0-6355 GCA_044370735.1 Crocinitomicaceae bacterium
ACTTATGTGGTTTTTTTCCGTCCTTTGATTAGAAATTTTAAATATATTTACCATGGTAAAGATTTTTAGTGTACTGTTTATTTTGTTTGCAAGCTTATCTGTATTTGCACAAACAGATACGATTAAAGCAAAATCGGCAGAAGAAGATGATTTATTAGCAGACGATCCTGCTTTGAAGACACAAGTGACGTCCTTGTTGCCAGAGGGTATGGGTCCTGTAAAACGATTTTTATGGTCTGAACATGGGTTGATGAGAAGAAGTTCATTTTTTGAATTAACACCAGAAAAAAGAGAAAGAGAATTAATTGTACGAAGAAGAATGTTGCAAACTCATCAAGTTTTGGGTATGACAGCGGTAGGTACTATGATTATCTCTTCTATTACAGGTCAGATGATTATCAATAAATCACATTCAACTTCTCCGACTGCTGGACAAGATATGTTGACCTTAAAATCTTGGCATGATGCTGCTGTAACAACAACTATGATTGCTTATGGATCAACGTTTTTATTGCAATTTTTAGCACCGCCACCGGTAATTATTCGTAAAAATAAGGGGTGGAGTAATATGAAAGCACATAAAACATTGGCCTATTTACATTTCACTGGAATGGTTGCAACGCCTTTAATGGGAAGAATGATTTATGGATCATCAAGTTTAGAAAATGGAAAAAGTGATGATCTACGTAAGTTTCACCAAATATCAGGGTATATTACAACTAGTTTGTATGCAGGAGCAATGATAGTAATGAAATTTTAAAAAAATTAAGTATGAAAAAGTTTGTATTCAAAGCATTAGTTGTAACTGTATTATTTGGGTTATTTTCTTTTGATAATGTAAAAGTATCAGCGGATAAAGGAGAATCTTTTTTGAGATATAATTTGTCACATCCGATGCACGAGTCAATTGGTACAACCAAAGATTTTATTTGTAATGCTTATTATGATAATGTTGCAAAACAAATAAATAAAATTGCGGTTGCGGCAACTGTTGCTTCTTTTGATTCTCAAAATTCTAGTAGAGACTCTCATGCACTTGAAGTGTTAGAAGCTATTAAGTACCCAAAAGTAACTTTTGTAAGTACAGCTGTAAAGGACAACGGAAACGAGTTAATTATTAATGGCGAATTAACATTCCATGGAGTTAAAAGAGACATTACTATCAAAGCAAATCAAACTAAAACAAATTCAGATATCACGTTAAAAGGAGATTTTTATGTGAGTTTGGATAAACACAAAGTAGAAAAACCATCAATGATGGGTGTTGCAGTTGATGACAATTTACATATGGATTTCAAAATCAAATTTAATATTTAATGTCATCTACTTGGAGAGCACATTTAGCTTTACTTTTTGTTAACACATTATACGCAGCAGGGCATATCATCGCGAAAGGTGTTATGCCCGCTTTTCTTTCACCCACTACGTTTATTTTCTTTCGTATAGCAGGTGCTACGATCTTATTTTGGATTATTAAACTATTGTTTTTACCCAAAGAACCTTTACAGAAAAAAGACATAGGATTATTTCTTTTGTGTAGTTTGTTTGGAGTGACAATAAATCAACTGTTTTTCTTTCATGGGTTGAATTTATCCTCTTCGATTAATTCAGGGATAATCATGACTACAAATCCGATTTTAGTAGCCATATTAGCTTATTTCTTACTTAAAGAGAAAGTAAGTTGGCAGAAACTAATTGGAATAGGGATTGGAGCCACAGGAGCTATATTATTGACATTAGTTGGGAAAACAAGTAAAGGTGATTCAACACTTGGAGATTTGTATTTATTTATTAATTCGTTGAGCTATGCTGTTTACTTGGTAATAGCAAAACCTTTAATGCAGCGTTACTCTCCATTTACAGTTATAACCTATGTTTTTACCTTTGGATTGATGTATATGCTATTATTTCCATATACATACATTGAAACCTTCAAAGTTGATTTTACAGTCATTCCAACAGAGATTTGGGCTAAAATTGGGTATATCGTTTTTGGAGTAACTTTCTTGACCTATTTAAGTACTATGTATGGGTTGAAATATTTAAGTCCTTCTACATCGAGTTCATATATCTATACACAACCGGTATTAGTTATTGTGTTTGCTATTTTGTTTGCTTCAATAGGTTTATCTGACGATTATACACAGACAATTACCCTTGAGAAAATAGGATATATGTTGATGATTTTCTTTGGAGTTTGGCTAACTTCTTACTTTTCCAAAAAAGAAAAAAGTACGAATTAATCGTACTTCATTCTTCCCTTCATTTTCTTGAATATCCTAATTCTAGGCATTTTTATTTTGAAGATTTTAGCCTTTTTAATTTCTCCAGTTGTCGTTGTGTAACGTTTATGTTTGAAAGGGTCATCAGGAATTGTACGAGCGTAACCAATTGATAATTCATTGTTCCATCCTGTTCCGCTATGTTTTGTTAAAGCAGCATTTTGGTAAGAATAAATTACTCTAAATCCTTGGTCTAAAAATATTCCTACACTTCCTGTCAATGTTAAGTCACTTCTAAATCCAGCACTAGCCCAAACTAATTGATTGAACAAGAAGTTTAGATCGGCTCCATATTGAAAAGGGGCTGTTTTTGCTCCTTTTGCCATTATAGTAGGGTAGAATACATACCAATCATTATCAAATCGAACTTTATAACCTGCCGTTAAGAAAAAATCAGATAATCCCATTTCCATCGCACTTCTTTTAGGTAAAACAGTATCTACACCAGAACCTGGTAATCTGTTACCGAAAAAATAAGGAAAACTTAGGTTAACATCAAGCTTGTTAGTTACAAATGCATATCCGAATCCAACATTCAATCCCATAGAAGATACACTAGCCTTGTCTCCTAAAGTCGGATCTGTCATACCTGTTTTGATTAATGACTCATACCTTAATCCTGTGGTATTTAGTGATTTTTGTAGCAATCCAACACGTACTCCGAAACAATGTGAAAAACCTCCTGCTTTATTTGATAAAAATTTATAGGATGCATTACCTGAAACCTCTAATTGATTGTAAGAACCGAAATAATCATTTATAATACTTGCTCCATAACCATAAAAAGGCCGTGGATTGATATAGCCTAATGCGGCTATACTAAGTGGTGAGTATGAAGAACCTAAAAAATCATTTTGATAATTGAATGTGCCACCATATTTCGTAAAAATGTCCATGTTTGCAGGATTGTAGAAGCCTGGATTTAACATGTATAGGTGGTTAAACTGTCTATTTTGAGCATTCGAAAGAAAGTTCAAAAGCGAAAGACATATAAGAATTAGAAATTTTTTCATCGTTTTAAAATGATTTTACCTATGATTGCAGTTGTTTTATCAACTACCTTGTATTCAAGGCGATATAAATAAACGCCTTCTGGTAGATCTTTATCTTTTACATTTAATTGATTTCCTTTGCCATTCCAAGCATTTAAAAAAGGTGATTCTTCAAAAACTAGATCCCCCCAACGATTAAATACAGAAAATTTTGCTTCTCTTATTTCACCAATACTTATTTTTTCAATTGTAAAATAATCATTTATTGAATCATTATTTGGAGAAAAGAAATTGTATTCGGTTGAATCATCTATACTTATTTTAGATGGATTGTAATTCAACGTTTTTGAAAAACTTATTGAATTGAAGAATAAAACAAAAAATAGTATAAATAGCAGTCTTAGTTTCATACTTTTTAAAAATTAGATACAAAAATGGCTTTTTTTTTTTAGTTATACAACCAAACTGCAATAAACAAAAAAAGGGAGTTTGAATACTCCCTTTAGTTTTTCACGATTATGATTTAATCAATTATTTCAATTGCATCAATAGAATCTCCTTGACGAATAGAGTCGATAACATCTGAACCTTCATACACTTTTCCAAAACAAGTATGGTTTCTGTCTAAATGTGAAGTTTGACGTCTACTGTGACACACAAAAAATTGAGATCCTCCTGTGTTTCTTCCTGCATGAGCCATTGATAAAACACCTCTGTCATGGTATTGATTGTCACCAGTCAATTCACAGTCAATTTTGTATCCTGGTCCACCAGTACCAGGCATTCCTGTTGCTCCCTCTCTTGTATTAGGGCACCCTCCTTGAATTACAAAGTCAGGAATAACTCTATGCCATTTTAAACCATTATAATATCCTTCTTTAGCTAATTTTACGAAATTCGCTACCGTATTTGGAGCGTCATTTTCATAAAATTTAACTTTCATTTCACCTTTGTTAGTTTTGATTATTGCTTCCATCTTCGTTTTTTTTGACAAAAGTATGTATTTTGGTACATTCATTTTGAAAATTAATTAAGTCTTATGAACACTTTTACCATCCCAAGATACAAAACGCGTTTTTTTACAGATGTTGCAAATCAATTAGTTTACAAACAAGACGATCTTAACTCATTTATAAATAGAAGTTTTAGTATTGAAAATTTTAAGGATCAAATAGGTGAAAAATCTTGTAGTTTTAATCCTGAAAAAAGAAATATTCTTACATCAGTTTTAGAGGCACAATATGATGAATTATTAGAAACAAGTCCCGTTTACAGAAATATTCAATTATTAAAAAAACAAAATACATTCACAATCACGACAGGACATCAATTAAACCTGTTTACTGGGCCCTCCTATGTTATTATTAAAATTTTACATATTATAAATCTCTCAGAACAATTACATCAGGAATATCCTGAATATCATTTTGTTCCTGTTTTTTGGATGGCGTCTGAAGATCATGATTTTGAAGAAATAAACCACACCTATTTATTCAATAAAAAAGTTGAATGGAACGAATTTCAGGGAGGTCCGATAGGAAGATATGAATTAACAAATTGGAAGGAATTCAAAACTCAATTGCATCAATTTTTTCAAAATCAACCTGAATCAAATATTCATCGTATTATAGATTCCTTTGAAGGCGAAAATTTAGCTGTTGCAACAAGAAATTTGCTACATTTTCTTTTTGAAAAGCATGGATTGCTAATCCTAGATGCTGATCATGCTGAATTAAAAAAGGAGTTTGCAGAGACTATGAAACGTGAAGTGCGAACATCTTTTGTAGAGCAAGCAATTTCAAATACGAATGATAAATTGGTTGAAAACGCAATTAAACCCCAAGCATTTGCACGACCAATAAACTTGTTTTATATTCAAAAAGGGGTGAGAAACAGATTGATTCCTTATGAACAAGGAGAAATTTCTATAGCAAATGTAGGCATTTTTTCAAAAGAAGAAATATGCGAGATGATTGAAAAGAATCCTAGTCATTTTTCTCCAAATGTTACATTAAGACCTGTTTACCAAGAAACTATTCTCCCAAATTTGGCGTATGTTGGAGGAGGAGGAGAGATGGCATATTGGCTACAATTAAAAGATGTTTTTAAGGCCGCTCAGGTTCCATTTCCTTTAATACAAGTTAGGGTTTCTATTCAATTTTTTGATCCTAAAATCATTCAAAAGTGGAAAAACCTAGGATTTGATGTGAGAGAAATATTTGAAGATGAGCTAAGGTTAAAAAATAAGTTTATTGAAAAGAATGAAACAAATTCCCTTGATTTTGAGCTTGTTTTAGAAAAATTTAATTTATTTTCTGAATCTTTGAAATCGATTTCTTTACAAAAAGAAAATGAAGCGTTAATTTCTTACATTGAATCTGAAATCGTTAAGTTTGGAAAACAAGTAGACACTATCAAAAGTAAACTTGAAAAGAATAGAAAACAAAAACACGACGTTTCTCTAAAACAAATTGAAGATATTCAAAAGAAAGTTTTTCCTGAGAATGGGTTGATTGAACGCAAAGAAAGTTTTTTTGGTCTATTAAACAATCAAGATCCATTCTCTTGCATTGATTTACTAAAAAATAACCTGAATCCATTTGAAAAAGATTTACTTTGTATTCAATGGTAGATACTAAAATCAAATATCGAACGTTTGGTGCTAATATGCGATTTGGGTTACTTTGTATTCTTTTGTTATTTAATTTTGATTTTATAGCTCAAACTGGAAAAGTGAAAGGGTTTTGTTTTTCTGTAAATGATAAACCCATACCATATTTAACAGTAAGCACTGATTCTCTGAAAGTAAAAACGAATAACAACGGTTTTTTTGAAATAGAATTGCCTGCTTCTAAAGAACACCTACTTTTTTTTTATTATGATTCAATACATTTAAAAAAATCGGTCAAAGTTGCTCCAAATGAAGTTTTGGATTTAGGAAATTTAAAGTTCAGGATAAAGATTGCTGATTTAGTTGTGATTACGAAAGAATATGTGGATCCAACTTTACAAAAAATTTCGGATTTAGATTTGCAAAAATTGCCTACGAATTCAGCTGAAAGAACCTTGATTTATACCACA
>JBILUY010000024.1:0-21160 GCA_044370735.1 Crocinitomicaceae bacterium
CGTTATAATCATAACGAAAATGCTTCACTGATACACCTCTTTTGCGTTCAGCTAAATAACGATAATCATGTGTCGTGTCAATTTTAACATCTACCTTAAATTTTTTTTGATTACCTAAAGAATCTAAAAAACAAATTGTATCATTCTGTTTATAAGGAATAAATGCTTTTTCACTTTGTGTAATACTAGTGGGAAAAATATGTTTATAAACTGTTTTTGGACAACCTAAAAGAACAAAAATTAAGAGTGAAATCGAAAAAAAAGATAAAATGGTTCTCATGAAAAAGTAAAGATTTAATCTAAAAATAAAAAAAAGAATTTCTATATCCAACTCAAAAAGATAAAATACCATTTTTCAGGTATCACATAAAATAATCGCTAGCAACACGATACGTATTCACATGGGCATCCACGATATGACGAATGTCTTTGCTATACCCTCCTCCCATGGAACATACAACAGGAGCATCAAGCTTCTTTGCAAATTCAAAAACCATCCTATCGCGTTCCATACATCCTTGTTGGGTAACTCCTAACTTCCCTAATGAATCCGTTGCTAAAATATCAACCCCACATTGATAGAAAATAAAATCGGGTGTAAAAATATTTTCAATTTTAGAAAGGCTATCAACCAAAAGCCCTAAAAACGTATTATCATCGCAACCATCTTCAAGTGGTACATCCAAATCAGAAATTTCTTTTTGTAAAGGATAGTTATTTCTGCCGTGCATACTAAACGTAAAAACCTCGGGGCGATTCTGGAAGATTTCAGCAGTTCCATTTCCCTGATGCACATCTAAATCGATAATTAAAATACGTTGAACAGCTGTTTTATTCAATAACCATTGAGCCGCAATTGCTTGGTCGTTTAGCAAACAAAATCCTTCCGCTCGATTTGTAAAAGCATGATGTGTTCCCCCTGCCACATTAAAACCAATCGACTTATTTTTATAGGCATATTCAGCTGCCAATCGTGTTCCTTCCATAATGACCAACTCCCGCTCAATCAACAAAGGCGAATGCACAAAACCACTTACACGCTGCTCTCTCGGTGTGAGTAACCCGTTATACAATCGATGTAAATAATCTGCATCATGTACTTGCGCAACCAATTCCAATTCTACTAGTTCTGGTGCAACAATTTGACTTTCTGAAACAATCCCCTCATACACCAATTGCCTCGGAATTAAATCATATTTCTCCATCGGAAACTTATGGTTTTCAGGAACTGGGTGAACGTATATGGGAGAGAAAGTGATTAACACGAATAAATAATGGTTAATTTTTAATGGTTAGTGGTTAATTGTAAACATATTAGTTGAATTTTAGTTTATTTTACTCAACATTAACCATCAATCATTTAACATTACTACCAGCATTAGTAATCTCCTCCACAATCTTCTCCACCGCTGGGCAAACCAATATATTCTTTGCTGTTAAATCTAAAATCTGATACATGTTTTTACGATCTGTATGCGGATATTCTCTGCAAGCCAATGGTCGGTCTTCGTAGATAGAACAGGTATTGTCATCGTTTAAAAATGAACAAGGGGAAGACTGAAGCACATAATCTTGGTCTTCATCGATGCGTAAATAAAATTCAATGAACTTTTGAGATTTCATTCCCAGTCGCTTCGAAATACGATTGATGTCTACATCACGAAAAATAGGACTTGTGGTTTTACAACAGTTAGCACATGACAAACAATCCGTTTTTTTGAATTCTTTTTCATGAGCTGTGTGAAATAATTCATCTAACTTTCTCGAATTCATCTTTTTCAATCCGAGAAGCTTTTTCTTTAATTGAACGTAGGAATCATCCGAGTTTTTAGGTTTTCTTCTGCTCATCCGAATTAAAATATTTTCCCTGGATTTAAAATCCCTTTTGGATCAAACACGTTTTTAATAGAACGCATTAAATTCAATTGTACCTCACTAAATGCTAGTGGCATATATGGTTTTTGTACTAAACCAATTCCATGTTCACCAGAAATTGTTCCTCCTAACGCAATCACTTCTTGAAATAATTCTGAAATCGCTTTGGTTAACTCGTTGTTCCAAAACTCATCCGATAATTCACCTTTGATAATGTTTACGTGTAAATTACCATCACCAGCATGTCCGTAACACACCGATTTAAAACCATATTGATTTCCAATACGTTTCACTGCAGCTAACAATTTTGGTAATTCATACCTTGGTACAACCGTATCTTCCTCTTTGTAAACGGAATGTGCTTTCACTGCCTCACCTACTTTTCGTCTCAACTTCCACAATTGGTCTTTTTGAGCCTGACTTTCTGCAAACATGATTTCGTCGGTATCAAAATTTTCCAACACAATCATGATGTCTTCACATGTTTTCATTAAAGCATCAACATCAAATCCATCTACCTCAATTAACAAATGTGCAGCGTGGTTGTCTTTTACCTCTATCGTTGCTTCCGTTTCGTATTGCATCGTCCACAACAAAGCATCACGCTCCATAAATTCCAATCCGCTTGGTGTAATTCCTGCTCTGAAAATCGCTGCCACTGCTTCACACGCTTTTTCAGCATCGTAGAAAGGAACTAACATCAATAAATCATCAGTTGGATGTGGAATCAAACGTAAAACTATTTTGGTCAATACCCCTAACGTTCCCTCACTTCCTACAATCAATTGAGTTAGATTATACCCTGTTGCGTTTTTCAGTACATTAGCACCAGTCCAAATAATTTCACCGTTAGGTAGTACTACTTCTAAATTAAGTACATAATCTTTGGTTACTCCATATTTTACCGCTTTAGGTCCACCCGAATTTTCAGAAACGTTTCCACCAATAAAACAACTTCCTTTACTTGCAGGATCAGGCGGATAAAACAATCCAACCTCACGAACTGCTTCTTGTAGCACTTGTGTAATTACACCAGGTTCAACTGTTACCTGATGATTTTTTTCATCAATTTCAATGATTTTATTAAAGCGTTCCATCGATAACACTACTCCACCATGAACAGGTAAAGCACCACCACTCAACCCTGTACGAGCTCCAGAAGGAGTAACAGGAATGTTATTCTCGTAACAAAAACGCATAATTTTAGAAACCTCTTCTGTAGTTTCAGGTTTTAAAACCACCTCTGGCACAAAAAACAAATCTTCGGTATGATCATGTCCGTAATCAGCTCTCAACGCTTCATTGGTAATACATCTTTCACCAAGAATTTGCTGAAAATAAAGAATATGATTATCTAAAATTGCTTGAAATTGCATAGTTGTTGATTTTGAATGTAAAGGTAAATAATTGAGAGAAAACTATATCTATCTTTTTCTTATATTTACCTCTTTGATTTTTAAAACCTATGGCATCCAGTTTTTTCGCTTTATTAGATGATATTACCTATTTAATGGATGATGTGGCAACAATGGGTAAAGTTGCTTCTAAAAAAACCGCTGGAATTTTGTCCGATGACCTTGCTGTAAATGCGGAAAAAGCTTCTGGGTTTGTTTCTTCTAGAGAATTACCTGTTTTATGGAAAATCACCAAAGGATCTTTGTTAAATAAATTGATTATCCTACCATTTGCTTTTGTTTTGAGTGCTTTTCTTCCAATTGCAGTTATAATCATTCTTGTTATAGGAGGTGTTTATTTAGCGTATGAAGGAACAGAGAAAATTGTAGAATTTCTATTTCACCGAAAACATGGTCACGGAGGAGAAGAAGATATCATTGATACACCTGTGGAAGAATTAGAATATGAAAATCAAAAAGTAAAAGGAGCCATTTTTGTAGACTTTATACTTTCTATCGAAATTGTGATTATTGCATTGGGCACAGTTATTGAAAAACCTTTATCCGTTCAAATTCCTGTTGTTTGTTTGGTTGCATTTTTAGCGACTGTTGGTGTATATGGTATAGTTGCTGTGATCGTTCGCATGGATGATATGGGACTAAAATTAATCGCAAAAAGTAACGGAAAACAAGGATTGAGAAAATCACTTGGAATTGGTTTAGTGAAAACCTTACCGATAGTTATTCGAGTATTAACTGTAGTTGGAACTATCGCAATGATTTTAGTAGCGGGCGGAATCTTTGTACACAACATTCCTCAAATTCACACATTACTTCACGGATTGAATGACACGTTGGGAGAATTAATCGCTGGTTTATCGGTTGGGATTGTTGCTGTTTTGGTGATGATGATAGTGAATAGTATAAAGGGGAAAGTAGAAAGTAGAAAGTAAAAAGTAGAAAGAGGAAAGAGGAAAGAGGAAAGAGGAAAGAGGAAAGAGGAAATAAAAAGTATGGAACGTTTCAATTTTATTTCAGATATACTATTTCAGGTAAATCAACCAGTACCATACGATGATAGTTTTTTTACTGCTGGATTGTTTACCTATTTTATACTAATGTTTGCTAGTTTATTGGTAATCTACTTAACTTTTTCATTTTTAGCCATTTTATTGCTTTTTATCTTTTTAGCAATTGCAACTACTGGAATTCTCTCAGTGAGTTTGATATATGGATTATATCAAAAATCGCTTACAAAATCATTTAAAATGTTTTTCATTTTGATGTTCGGGTTAATAGGATCTTTAAGTTGCAGTGTTGTTTTTCCTATTTTAAACTCATTTTTTCATTGGAGTGATGCTCAAACTGTAATAGTTATTGGTGTTTTTATCGGCTTAATTTCTGGTTTGTTGTCTGGAATTTTACTCTTTCGAATTTTCTTGTATTTCTTAAAAAAATATCAGAAAACTACTATCTAGAATCCTTTCATCTTTTTACTTTCCACTTTCCACTTTTTACTACTGAGCAAGAAATTGTCCTTTGCCAAGCAATTGAATTTGCGTCAAAGCAGGATTTCCTTTATAATAGACATTTCCTTCACCTTCAATTCGTCCTTTCACATCGATTACATCAGTATATAAATACATATTTCCATATCCTTGATTGAGAAAATATACTGAATCTCTTATATTTAAATCTCTAGCGTCAAATACATTGTAGGAGGTATTTTCATATCTAGCTTTCCATGCTTTACCAGATAATTTCATTTTTCCTGGAGCATTGATTTTATAAACAATGAGTTCTTTTGATTTCAATTTCAAATCCATTGTTCCTCCAGCGTCACGCATCATAATCGTACAATAATTTGCCAATATTGTGTCATTGGATAGTAATGTTTCTGTTCCATCATAATAAATATTGGACAACAAATTAATATGAATTTTCACATGTATCTGTTTATCATACCCTCTTAAAAAGCGACATTTATTATTATTCGTTAATGTTAAAACACTATCTGAAACTGAAACATCGATGAAGTGTATCATATTTTCTCCACACGTTACTTCAACATAATTCATCGAATCCTTGATTAATTCATAATTCAAGTAAGGGTGTAATTTCAAAACAGTAAAATTTCCTTTTACGAAAGTTTTTGTAATTATTTTACCAGATGATTTGAAACAAGAACGTTCATCTGCTTGTTTACAAGCAATAAAAATGAATATTAGACAGGTAAAAATGAAAGATTGCTTATACCAATTCAGCATCTTCTTCGGTTAATTGAAATTCTTTTTCGCTTTTCGCTATTACTACTGATGCTAAACAATTTCCTAACACGTTTACACTCGTTCTAGCCATATCCATCAAGGCATCTACTGCTAATATAACACTTGCCTTTTCAGGGTCTAATCCCATAGAAGCAACTGTCCCTGCTAAAATTACAAACGAAGCACCTCTTACTCCTGCAACTCCTTTACTTGTCAACATCAACACCAAACAGATTTGAATTTGTTCACCTATGGATAAATTCACTCCACACATTTGAGCAACAAAGACAGATGCCATGGATAAATATAAGGTAGTTCCATCCAAATTAAAGCTATATCCAGTCGGAATAACAAAACCTACAATTTTCTTTGGCACACCTAATTTCTCCATGTTTTCCATTGCTTTAGGCAACGCTGCTTCACTACTTGCTGTAGCAAAAGCTAAAGTTACAGGTTCAGTCACCGCTTTAATAAAACGTCGAATCGGCACTCGAACCGATAATGCAATTGGAAATAAGACCAATAATACAAAAGCCACTAAACCAATATAAAGCGTACCAACCAATTTCATCAAACTTAGTAAAATGTCTGTACCTGATTTGGCTACCGTACTTGCTAAAGCACCGAAAACAGCTAAAGGCGCAATATACATTACAATATCTGTAAATTTAAACATCACCTCACTCAACGATTCACAAAAATGAATCATACGCTGTTTGTGTGTTAAATTACTCACCATTGAAACTCCAATTGCAAAAATGATCGAGAAGATTACAACTTGTAACACTTGATTTTCTGCAATCGACTTGGCAATATTCTCCGGAAAAATATCTACTAAATGATCTTTTGCCACATGCGTTTGTTCCAATAATTCAGCTGATTTTTCTTTATTTGCATCTGTTGCTTCAACCTTAACTCCTACCCCTGCCTTACTTAAATTGATTGAAACCAATCCAACAAACAAAGCAACCGTAGTTACGATTTCAAAATATAATATACTTTTCAATCCTATTCTACCTAATTGTTTGATATTACTATGTCCTGCAATACCAACTACTAACGTAGCAAAAATCAACGGTGAAACCAACGATTTGATTAATCTCAAGAAAATTTTCCCAAAGCGCTCTGTTTCTTTTGCAAACTCTGGAAAATCAATACCAACTTCTACAGCTAAAATCATGCTTGAAAAAATCCATAAAGCAAGTTTTTTTCTTTTGTAAGTAACAAAAAGCAATACAGCCAATAAAACACCTCTTATAATTTTAAAGATAGTTGGATCAATAGAAGGTAATTGTCCTTGTAAGAAAAATAAAAATCCGGTTAAACAGAATAAAGTGATATAGCTTATAATAGAAGTGGTTGCTTTCATTATTTAATTTTAAATATAAAGTTGTCAAAAATACAAAATTAAAATGAGCTTTATAAACATGATGAACTATCATTAAAACTTTTATTATTAAACATTTACTAAAAATTAATCATTAAACATTAAACATTTTTTAATAACGTATTGCTGATTTAAAGATTATTACTAATATTGTGACACCAAAATGTCGTTTGGTAAAAAAATCCACTAATTTTTATTGTTATCACAACACTAATCACAGCAAATCATCTTTATGGATATTAAAGAACTTGAAAGTAAAAAACTTTCAGACTTAAGAGTTATCGCTCAAACATTAGGTATTGAGAATGCCGAAAACCTTAAAAAATCTGAAATTTTAAATCACTTAACCTCATTAAGTCAACAAGACAACCCTGAATCATCAACAAATACTGAAGAAAAGGTAGTTAAACGAGGAAGAAAACCTGTAGCGAAAGAAAATCAAGAAACAACATTATTTGCTGAACAAGAGCAAACAAAAGAGGTTGAAGAACCCAAAAAAGAAACATTGGTTCAAAAAAGAGGTCGAAAACCAAACACACCTTCTACTCCTGAAAATATAGAAAACACAAATTCAACTTCAGAAGTTTCAACTGAAACCTCCAAAGAAACAAACGCTACAACTGTTACTGAAAACAATACTCAAACGACAGATCAACAAAGACAACAACGTAGACCACAACACCAACATCAAAATCAAAATCAAAATCAAAATCAACGTAACGATCAAAATAGACCACAACATAACAACCAAAGAAACAACAATCAAGAAAATCGTCCTCAAAGACCTCAACACAATCATCCTAATCAAAACCCTAATCAAGCGAACAATCCAAACCAACAAGTTGCAAAACCTGAAGAAAAGGAAGAAGAAATTCGTTATGATTTAGCTGGAATTGTAAGTGCTGAAGGAGTTTTAGAGGTTATTCAAGAAGGTTTCGGTTTTTTACGTTCATCAGATTACAACTATTTACCATCTCCGGATGATGTTTATGTATCTCAAAGTCAAATCAAATTTTATGGTTTAAAAACAGGTGATACAGTTAAAGGAACTATTCGTCCTCCGAAAGAAGGAGAAAAATTCTTCCCTTTAGTTAAAGTAGATTCAATCAACGGAAGACACCCATCGTATATTCGTGACCGTGTACCTTTCCAATATTTAACTCCTTTATTTCCGAATGAAAAATTCAAATTGACAGGTCACAAAGACGAATCAATGTCAACGCGAATTATGGATCTTTTTGCTCCAATCGGTAAAGGTCAACGTGGTATGATTGTAGCACAACCGAAAACAGGTAAAACTATGTTATTGAAAGACGTAGCTAATGCAATCGCTGCAAATCATCCTGAAGTTTACCTAATTGTGCTTTTAATTGACGAACGTCCTGAAGAGGTAACGGATATGGCAAGAAGTGTAAAAGCAGAGGTTGTTGCTTCAACATTTGACGAACCTGCTGAAAGACACGTAAAAGTTGCGAATATTGTACTAGAAAAAGCAAAAAGAATGGTGGAGTGTGGACACGATGTGTGTATCTTATTAGATTCTATCACTCGTTTAGCACGTGCTTACAACACGGTTTCTCCTGCTTCTGGTAAAGTATTATCGGGTGGTGTGGATGCAAATGCACTTCATAAACCAAAACGTTTCTTCGGTGCTGCTCGTAAAATTGAAAACGGAGGATCACTTTCTATTATTGCTACCGCATTAACTGAAACAGGATCTAAAATGGATGAGGTTATCTTTGAAGAATTCAAAGGAACTGGTAACATGGAATTACAATTAGATCGTAAGATTGCTAACAGAAGAATTTTCCCTGCGATTGATATTACTGCTTCAAGTACACGCCGTGATGACCTATTAGTGAAAAAAGAAGTACTACAACGTGTTTACTTATTAAGAAGACATATTGCAGATATGAACCCTGTGGAAGCAATGGAATTCCTAAAATCTCAAATGGATAACACGCTATCAAACGAAGAGTTTTTAGCATCAATGAATAGATAAACGAAAGAAAAATGAAAAATTCAGTATTAATCGGTGTATTTTTTGCCTTCATTTGGGGAGCAATTAAATTTCTTTTTCATACAGATTTGAATAAAGCAATCAACCCTTTTGTGTTACTGAATATATTTTTCTTATTAACCGCAATAGCTCTGGGATTATTTCTTATCAAAAAGAAAGAAGGGTATTTGTCAGGTGATATACTTTCTGATTTTAAAAAAGCGATGGGTATAGGGCTTCCTTATACCCTAATCGTTACTGGTTTTATTTATTATTATTACTCGACATTCAATCCAATGTATGTTGAAAATAAGATTAAACAATCATACGTGATAATAGATAATGCGATAGACAATCCTAAAAAATTAGCTGAAACTAGAAAACAAAAACCAGAGTTTGAAGTAATGTCTAAAGAAGAATTACGTAAAGAACTAAAAAAAGGTCCTAGAAACATGTATTCTGCAAAAGCAACTGGATTATTAAGTTTGCTATCAATGTTATTACTTACAACATTTTACAGCTTAATTATTTCGTTGATTTATAGAAAAATTTTATTCAGAAAAATTGCTGATTAATTATCAGCTGCGAATAAAAACTTATTTGGACTTACTAATTGTGTTTTAACAGCATACATTACAATACCTGCTGTATTTTTTACACCTAATTTTGCCATTATATTCTTACGGTGAGTATTGATTGTATGGTTACTCAAAAATAATAATTCAGCAATTTGAGCATTCGTTTGTCCTTCCGCAATTAATTTGATAATCTCACTTTCTCGTTCTGACAATAAAACAGGTTCACATGAAAATGATTCGAAATCAATATCCTCTACATTGATTTGAGCACGCTGAATAGTTTCTAAAATTTGTCCACAGAAGAATTTATTTCCTTGTTCTGTTTCTTTAATCGCATTGATAATTTCAGAAATATCACAATCTTTTTTCACGTAACTTTTCACCCCGCTTCGTAACGCATCCACCAAAGTTTGGGCACTTTGTTCTGGAGTAATTGCAACGAATTTTATGTTTGGATGTTGATTTAATGCTTTCGGGACAATATCTATTTCAAATCCAGGAGAAGTGTAATCAATTAAAACAACATCTGCCCCAAAGGATTTCAATAATTCTAATAATTCTTGACTTTCTTTCGCTTCTCCTACAATTTCAATATTTTTTTCGGAGTTGAAAATTGTTCTCAACCCTACTCTAATAAGTTCATTGCTATCTGCTAAAATTAGTCTCATTATTTATAATGAATTTAATTAAGCAAATATAACAAAGAGTTTCAATATAAAATATGATTTCATAAAAAAAGCGCATCCAAAATGAATGCGCTTTCTTAACTTTTTATAAATGATTATCTTGTGAATAACATTTCTCTGAATTTAGGCATCGGCCATAATTCATCATCAACAAGTAATTCTAATTTATCAGCATGGTAACGAATATCATCGAAATGAATTTTAACGTTATCACAATAAGCAATAGCTTTATCTTCAGCATGCTCAATAGAATTTGCTTTCTTACGTTCAGCTAACATTTTATCAGCATGTGCTTTCATACTGTTTAAATGCTCAGAAATTTTAGAAATCAATTCGATTTGAGTTTTTGCAGCTTCCTTACCAGCAGCTTCACCCAATACATTAATCAAACCTTGAACATTTTGAATTAATTTGTTTTGGTATTCAATAGCAGCAGGGATAATTTGACTTTGAACCATATCACCAATGATACGAGCTTCGATTTGGATCTTTAAGATATAGTTTTCAAATTCAATTTCTTGACGAGCTTCTAATTCTCTTGGTGTTAACACGTTTAATTCATTAAACAATGCTTTCACTTTTTCATTTGACCATGCTTTCAATGCACGTGGAGTATCTTTTAAGTTCGATAAACCTCTTTTTTCAGCATCAGCAACCCACTCATCACCATATCCATTTCCTTCGAAACGAATTTTTTTAGAGTCTTGAATTAAGTGTTGTAATTCTTTTAATATAGCCTCATCTTTAGATTCTCCTTTATCAATACGAGCATCAACACTTACTTTGAAAGCTTTTAATTGATTTGCCATAATTGTATTTAAAACAATCATTGCAGAAGCACAGTTTGCAGAAGAACCAACAGCTCTAAACTCAAACTTGTTACCTGTAAATGCAAAAGGAGATGTTCTATTTCTATCTGTATTATCCAACATAATTTGTGGAATCTTACCGATATTTAATTTTAATTCAGTTTTCTCTTCAGCAGACATTTTCCCTTCTTTCACATTGTTTTCAATTTCATCTAATAAAGCTGATAACTGTGTTCCAATGAAAGTTGAGATAATTGCTGGAGGAGCTTCGTTAGCACCTAATCTGTGGTCATTTCCAGCAGACGCGATACAAGCTCTTAAAATATCTGCATTGTCATGAATAGCTTTGATAGTATTCACGAAGAAAGTTAAGAATTGTAAGTTTGATTTAGGATTTTTTCCTGGAGCTAATAAGTTTACACCTGTATTAGTACTCAATGACCAGTTGTTATGTTTTCCAGATCCGTTTACTCCTGCAAATGGTTTCTCATGGAATAATACTCTAAAATCATGTTTACGAGCAATTTTTTCCATTAAATCCATTAACAATAAGTTATGGTCATTCGCTAAGTTACACTCTTCGAAAATTGGTGCACATTCAAACTGATTTGGAGCTACCTCATTGTGACGAGTAGTAACCGGAATTCCTAAAGCAATTGCTTCGTTTTCGAATTCACGCATAAAAGCAGTTACTCTTTCAGGAATAGAACCAAAATAATGATCTTCTAATTGTTGTCCTTTTGCTGACTCATGTCCAAACAATGCTCTACCAGTCATCATTAAATCTGGACGGGCATTAAATAATGCTTGGTCAATTAAGAAATATTCTTGTTCCCAACCTAAAGTAGCATTTACCTTAGTAACATTTTTATCAAAATATTGACAAACTGCAACTGCTGCTTCATCTACTGTATGTAATGCTTTTAATAACGGCATTTTGTAATCTAACGATTCACCAGTATATGAAATAAATATTGTAGGAATACATAATGTTTTACCAATTACAAAAGCTGGAGAAGATGGATCCCATGCAGTATATCCTCTAGCTTCAAATGTGTTTCTAATTCCACCATTCGGGAAAGAAGAAGCATCTGGCTCTTGTTGCACTAATAAATCTCCATCAAAACGCTCAAGCGCTCTACCTGGCCCTACTGGCTTAAAGAAAGCATCGTGTTTTTCAGCCGTTGTACCTGTTAACGGTTGAAACCAGTGCGTATAATGTGTAGCTCCTTTAGTAATTGCCCAATCTTTCATTGCAGAGGCAACTTGATCAGCCATTTTACGATCTAAACGAGTACCATTTTGGATCGATTCCATCATCGATTTATAAGCCTCACTTGGTAAATATTCACGCATTGCTTCCGCATGAAATACGTTTTTACCAAATTGTTCAGAGATTTTTCCATCAAAATCAATGTGTTTTGGAGTTCTTTTTAACACATCTTGATACGCTTGAATTCTTTTTGTAGCCATAAAAATTAATTTTTGCAGCACAAAGGTAAAAAAATTAGGGGGTGTTTCAAAAAAAAGACAACTTTTTTCAGCGACACCCCCTAAAAATTAATAGATAATTATAAAAACTATACTTTTTTCTTTGTTAAGTACATTTTATTTTCACACCCATCTAACAAACGCTTAATATTCTTTTTATGTGTGGCAACTACAGCTGCTCCAATTACTATCGAAAAAATAATCAATGAATTCGATGTTTCCTTAAAAAGAAATATAATTAAAAGTGGAAAGCACACTGCTGTTACCATAGCTCCTAATGAAACATAGTGAGAAATTACAAATACAAGAAAGAAAATCCCCAAACATATAAATGCTGCAGGAGGATGTAAGGCAAAGATTACACCTAAAGATGTAGCAACACCTTTACCACCTCTAAAACCTGCAAATACAGGGAAGACATGTCCTAATATTACAAGTATAGCAGTAACAATTTTTACATTTATTAGGGCATCATGTGAAAAATTAGTTAAAACAAATTGAGGTAACAAAACTGCTAGTAAACCTTTTATCACATCAATTGCCAACACAGCAATCCCAGGTTTTTTACCTAATACTCGAAATGTATTCGTTGCTCCTGCATTTTTACTTCCATGTTCTCTAACATCTAAATTATAAAAACGTTTACCCACCCAAACTGCGGTTGGTATAGAACCAAGTAAATATGCAATTAAACCAAATTCAAAAAATTGTACCATTAAAATTGATATTAGTTAGTACTAAATAATCTCAAGAATTTACTGATGAAAACTCGGTTATCTGTAAATTCATAAACAAAGTTTTTGTATTTTCTTTTATCTGCTTTCAGCGAAGATAATTTGTTGCCAAAATCTTCATCTTCTGAGAATATTTTCATATCTCCATCTTTTTTAGTCATAGCATATTCAAAATAATAGTCTTTTGAAACTGCAGCGTTTAAATAAAGACAGAATCTATCACCTGAAACATTTTCAGAGTAAACTTGTGAAAATGATAATTTTATAGGAAAAGCTTTATTAACTGGTTTTCCATAAATTGACACAACCCCACCGTTATCTCCATAGGAAATCAATCCCCTATCTTGATTTTTCTTAGATTCAAAAGTGGTTAATTTAATCCCTGCTAAAACAATTGAATTATCTAATTCAGAAGGGATCTTTTTCAACTCTGCCTTTTCAGCGTAAGCTTCTTTAGATTTTTGAGCAGTTTTAACATCTGACCATGCTGCAAAAGCATCAAAAATTGAAGTACTAGGGATATCAATTGCTGTTGCACTTTCTTCTAAAGAAATTTTCTCTACAGCAATATCCATTACTGATTTATCAATAGGCATATCATATCTTATTGTTAAATCCATGTCTGTTTTTCCTGATTCAGAATTATAATTTACTGTTCCATATGCTTGAACTGCTACATCACCATAATCCATTCCTAAATTCACTTTTCCTATACCTTTTAAAACACAAGCTTTAGTATTTAAAGCAACGAAGTTACCTGGCACTGAAAAATCAGCTAACTTCTCTTTTGAAGCGATTTGGAATTGGCTGCTATCTTTATTGTATTGAAGAAGCCCAAAAGATGAAATAACATTTGGATCGTTGGCACTGATCATTGGAGATAAAAATGTTGGGTATAATTTAATACTATCTTGGCTTGGGGAATCTCTCCATAAAATACCGGCAGAAATTGATTTATTGTCAACCGTTTTCATACTCTCACTAACTGGTATCTGTATGTTTTTAGGATCAATTTCGGATTGGAATGCCATCCAACTTTTTGAGAATTTATCACACGTGTGTTTAATACGTGTAGAACCTTTAAATGAAAGTAATGGTGTTGGAGCATTAATTTTTACCCCACCGTAAAACTCAAAATGTGGACTTAATTTAAAAGTATCTTTCTCATTGATTTTACCAAAGGCAATGGTTTGAAAAACAGAGTCTACGTTTATACTTTCCATTTTGATCATTGTCAAGTTACTATCAGCATCATAGTAAGGATATTCCCCTCTCGCTGAATAACTATTTCTTGAACTAATAATCGCATTTGAATTTAAAAACTTATGATATCTTGTCGTTCTATTAGCTATAATTTTTGATTTATCTAAAGGATCCATTTTAGCTCTTTTGTGAATCACAACCTTTCCACTATCAGGATAAATTCTAGCATCAGCAACATCAATATATTTAGCATCCAAACAATTTAAAACATTATTTTTCAAATCAAATAAAGCTTTAGATGTTCTAAATTGTAACGAATCTTGTCTCACATTTGTAGAGAACATGTTTGAGATAAGATTTTCATCAGAAGACGCTACTAAGTTTTTATCATTAGTACGTAAATCAATCGCATCTTTGTCCATAAACCAATCAAATTTGTCCATGGTACAATCGTATTGATTAACAGGGAAACTTACAATTGTTTTACCCGCATTAGACACGAAATTCCCTATTCTTTCTTTAAAAGAAATATGTGATTTAATGTTATCTGTAGTCAATGAATATTTCTCCTCTTTATCATTATCTACCCCTTCTTTATTTAAGATATTGAAGAATGATGTGTCTGCATTCATATCCCAACGAGTAAATTTAAACAAACGAGAGCCCATACTTGCAACGGTAAAATTCATCGTTCCATTTCCAGTCATCCCATCTGGAGCAACAACAGCAATACCATCCAATTTAGCTTCATCATTGAAGAAAGATAGCGGTATATCAGTAGAATAAGCTTTCAATTTATTTCCTTTTGGTAAATAACAGATATAAGCTTTCTGAGATTTAACATCAGGGTATTGAACTCCTGTTTCAACTGGTTTATTTTCAAATACGGCATATCCAACTGTAGAATCCGGTAAAAATGTAAGAGATTTCGAAATAGAAGTAGATTTTATAAAGTCAATTTTTCCTGAACCTTGTAACCCGTTATTAGATAAAACGATTTTATTTTCATATTTAGCTCCGGTGCTGTAAAAATCATATCCACCTTGAGGTGCTTCTTGAACGAAACCAAACGAATAATCTGGCATGATTTTAAGATCTTGTTTGATAATCGGGAAAATTCCTGCAGAGTTCAATTCTCCTTTTAATCGGAAAGCTTTTTCTTTAAAGTTATCTAATGAATCTAATAAAAATGGGTATACTTCAAAGTAAAAACGCGCACTATCATAAGCACCTTTAAAAAGTGATTTTTGAGCATAATAGACTTTCACTTTATTAGTCACTGAAATTTTAGGAAAATCTGTGATTTTTTTACTTTTTCCAGATCTATTTGTTGGATCATCAACAAATAATTCACCTTCAATACCAGAAACAGCACTTCCCATAGCAATTGATCTTTCTCCATCTTCTGGCTTCAATGGTGAAACTTTAAATAAACTCGAACCTGTTTTATTTAATTTCACTTTGTTATCTGCATAAACATATTGTGCATCATAAGTTTCAACCTCCATCTTTCCAGCATTCAACCATCCTGAAAACTTAAAGTTTCTATCATTTTGGATACTAACTTTGGCATTTTTAGGGAAAACCACCATTTTTTGAACTTCAGACAACGCAACTTGATCAACTGCTTCTAAATTCAATTCTAACGTTGTCAAACTCATTGTACCAAAATTAGGTAGAGTTCTTCTTTGTTCTGCTTGATCTTGATAGACTCTATTCAATCGACTTAAATTTTCATCTCTAGAAATTTCTTCTTCAGTTTTACCCTCAATTTTTTTAGGTCTCATATCAGAAACAAAAATCAAATTATCATAATCGACCTGATCTGCTCTAGCTTGAACGAAGTTGAACAATTTAGGGTTAACTATAATCACTTTAGATTCTGGATCATAATTGATAAAACCTAAAGAGTTTAACTCTAACATCATTTGTTTTGCTTGTTCAACAGTTTTATTTAAAGCTGTAGCTAGTTTCCCTTCATTTAATATTGTTTCACCATTTTGGTTACAATAATCTGAGATTGCAACCAAAGGGTGAACTTTTTCCATTGAATTGAGACGTTCATATAATTTTCCATCAAACATATTTTTTGACTCAAACTTAGCAATACGTTGTTCTTGACTGATACCAAAGTCATAAGTAAATGCTAATTCTTCAATTCCTTTCTTCCAAATAATTTTAGGAACATAGATATCTAAACCATGATAAGAACTTGAAAAAGGAGCAGCAGATGTACCTACTTTTCCTCTTGCAAATTCAATTGAATTATGTTCGATATTATAATTTATATCTAAACCTGGATGTGTAATTGAATCTTTTTGACCAATAAAAATTGTAACATGTGATGCAGGTGAAATAATTTTCTTAGGGTCGATGGAAACATTTAAAGAACTTAATTTAACAAATCGTTTTCCATCTTTGTAAATATATACTTTAGCAGGATCTTTCACTGTACCTACTCCAATAAAACTAGCACCTTGCAAAGAAAAACCACCCTCATAATCTACCCCTTCTTTGATATTTTTAATCGCCAATTTTTTATCAAATGAAACGAAATAAGGAAATGTTTTGTCCATTTCTCGCGTGATAACAAAGGCTCTATCAGTCAATTTACCAAAAATTGGTTTAGAAAAGTAAGGAGTAACCAATAATACTGTATCACAACTTAAATTAGTTGATTTCATTGGTATATCATAACCATATAACGTAGCATTAGAAACTTCTTTATTCAAACCAACCTTTTCCCAATAAATCTTTCCTCCTCTTCCAACATATTTTTTTAAAAACGGATCGTAAAGACCAGATGAACCATCAACAACAATACTATCATGGTATGGTTTTTCTTTCTTGGTAGATTCAAGTGTGTTTTTTACCAAACAAATTAGTTTTCCACCATTAAATTTTATAATGGGTTTATCTGTTACATCAAAAGCAAAATTTCCACCTCGGTAATACCAAGCATGGTTTGGAGTTTCTGCAATCACCGATTTAGAAAAGAAATCCGCAGAAAGCTCAATAAAATCTTTGAAACGATTGATATTCTTAGAATTTAATAACTGCTCTACAGAGCCATGCCATGCCCTATAACTTGCTAATGATTGCTTTTTGACTACAATCGAATACATTGAATATACGTAATTGTATATTTCTGGATATGCATGTAATTTTTTTGTTTCCATTAAATTACATGTCTCTACCATTTTTTTAAATTGATCTTCAGGAAAATCCGAAGTTTCTACCAACAAGGGTTGTAATTCTTTTTTAACAAAATCTTTTGGATCAGACGTATTTAAATCGGATAAAACATTCATTAATTCTTTAACAAACTTTTCCCTATTTTGAGAATATGTTTGAGAAACACCTACAAAACTAATTGTAAATAAAACTATTACAAGTAAAAAATTTTTCATTTAAACGATTATTTTTTTATTAATATCAACGCTGCCCACGTTTCTTTTGTTAATTTAGAATCAAAAATTAGACCATATTGATTTGCAACTTCAACTAATTCATCTACATCTGTATCAAAAAATCCACTTAGCGCAATTTTCGAACCGATTTTCAATGATTTAGCATATTGCTGCATATGAGATTTTAATATATTCTTATTAATATTTGCTAAAATCAACTCAAATTCTTTCCCTTCGATTAAATCAATATCTCCACATAATCCTTCTATCTCTGTACATTGATTTCTTTCTGCATTTTCAATCGTATTTTCAACCGACCAAGGCTCAATATCAATCGCTAAAATATTTTTAGCGCCTAATTTTTCTGCTAAAATTGCCAGCACCCCTGTCCCAGTTCCCATATCCAACACATTCGAAGGAACGTTTGGCATATCTAATAGAATTTTAGACATCATCCAAGTAGTTTGGTGATGACCTGTTCCAAATGACATTTGCGGTTGAATAACAATTGGCAACCCTACAACTTCTTCTTTATTATGAAAAGGAGCTAGAATTGTTAATTTGTCCTCAACAAATACAGGTTTAAAATCCGACTCCCATACAGCATTCCAGTTTTGAAAAGGAATTTTTTCTATCGAAAATGTAGCTTCAACATGATCTTTAATTTCATCAATAAGTTCAGAAATTACCAAATCTTGGTTAAAATCATCCTCATTAATATAGGCTTCAAGACCATTTTCAAGTTCTACAAAACTGTCAAATCCAATTTCAGATAATGTTGCAATTGCCACCTCATTCCAAGGTTCAATTTCAGTAAATTGAAAAGTTACTTTAATTCTATCCATCAATAAGCAGTTGAAATAGCATAAAAATCAGCTGCTTTTAAAGAAGCTCCACCAATTAACCCACCGTCTACATTCGGATTTGAAAATAATTCAGATGCATTAGAAGCGTTACAACTTCCTCCATAAAGAATTGAAATCGTATCGGCTGTTGATGGATTATAATTTTCAGATATGCTTTTTCGAATACATGCATGCATTTCTTCCGCTTGAGCTGAAGATGCTGTTCTTCCAGTTCCAATTGCCCAAATAGGTTCGTAAGCAATCGTTACATTTTTTAGTTGATCTTGTGTCAAATGAAATAAACTAGCCTTTAATTGGTCTATCACAAAAGCTTCGTGTGAATTCGCATCTCTAATTTCTAATGGTTCACCACAACAAAATATAACGTGAATACCTAACGCTAAAGCAGCATCAACTTTTTCTTTTAAAAATTCATTTGTTTCATTGAAATACATTCTTCTTTCTGAATGCCCCACTAACACATGTTGAACACCTAAATCTTTTAACTGATTTATAGATACCTCTCCTGTAAATGCACCGTTTTCTTTTGGATAAAAATTTTGAGCACCAATTTGTACGTTAGAAGTATTGTTAATTAACTCACTTATATAAATAAAAGGAGGGAAAATAATTCGTGTTACATCACTTGAAATCTCTTGTTTTTCAATTGATTTTGCTAGTTCAACAGCTTCATTTTGAAACAAGTTCATTTTCCAGTTACCAGCTACAATTTTCTTTCTCATTTTGATATAATTAGTTTAAAATATGTTTTTTTATCCATTCGATTGAAGGAATTGCTTTATTTGGATATTTACCTTTTACAATTCCATTCTTAACAACCATAAGAGATGGGTTCGAACGTGCAATTGCTTTTAATTCGGTAGCATCATTGGTAAAAGAAGCTAAATGTAAACCATTCTTTTTTAACCAACTTTTCATATATGCGTGTTGCTCATTTGAAACCAATACAAATGGTATGTTTTTATTTTTTAATAGTTTTTCAATCTTTTTAATCTTATCTAAATCAGAAATTTCAGCTTTTTTAATGTCTTTAGAAAATAAAATAAAAATGATTGGTGCTTTTGTAATATAATCACGGATTGAAATTTCATCCGATATCGTTTCTTCAACCATTACTTCTTTTTCAACTCGATAAAATGAAGTGTCCGAATAATTATCGTTATATTCTTGTTCAGTAACTCTAATTTTTTCGTTGTTTTCAATATCAAATAACTCAAAACCTCTCACTTTTTTAGGTTTAACTAACTTTTGGATAAAGTCGAGTTTAAGTTCATTTTCTCCTAAATCTGATACAGATACTATCGGATTAAATTGGGTAGAAATAGAAGGTAATTTAGTAGGAATAACTTCTTTTGAAACCATTGTATCATATTTCCAAAGGTTTGTTTTTTCCCAAATTTTTGAATTTATATATTCTTGACTCGATCCCTCATACTCCACAGTCTCCCCTGTTTTCAGATTTTTATATACGAGCATATTTAAGTATTTACCTTCAACCCCATCATTCATTTTCTGAATCAGGTTAGATCCTTCAGCATAAGGTCTATAATCTTTAACAGGTTCATAATTTAAAACATACGTTGTAAAAATTAAACATACAAAAACTACTGAAATACTAGCCCCCCAATAATTTCCAAAATATTTTCCTCCTGCTCTATTCACCCATAATGCAATAATGATAGAAATAATAGCAAAAAGAATAGGAAAATACCATCCAAACACAAAAGAGAAGAAAGTCACAACGACTAATGAAATTGGAACTACATAAAGATTTTGTTTGGTAGTATTTGGTTGGATTAACCTTTGAGAAATAAAAATCCAAATAACAAAATAAAGAAGAATATAATCTTTCCATAATGATTCAGAAGGAGTTAGAGATCTCCCTACAGATCCTTTCATTGCATCACCAAAACACCCACAATCCGTTACACATTGAGGTTGTTTCATTTCATCAATCACAATTGCTTCGGAAGTAACAGAAACTACCTTTATTTCTTTATTTGTCTTGGCAGCTTGTATTTTTTCTACCCCAACAGGATCACTAGCTAAATAAGTATCTCTGTCTGTAAATTTTTTATTAGAATCACAATTAGCTGTATGCCAAGTTAAAAAGGTAAAGAAAATCATCGTGAGTAATAACATCCAAGAAGTAAAGCGGATTTTACCTCCTATGATAACCAACACACCTAGAACAATCTCAACAATACAGATTAAGACACTAAAAAACAGCGCGTAATCTATTAAAAACTCCAATGAAAAAGAAGGTGCATTAAACCATTCTTTGATTCTAAAAGCCAATGCTCCATCCTCAAAATATTCTTCTAATTTATAACTAAATCCAAGAGGATCATTTGCTTTAATCAATCCTGAAACAATGAATAAACCACCCACTAGAATTCTGGAGACATACGCCATAAATTCTTTCCCTTTAAGGAAAAATAACCCTACAGAACTTGCTAAA
>JBILUY010000148.1:0-6444 GCA_044370735.1 Crocinitomicaceae bacterium
GATATTATTTAATGTTGTTAAGCTAGAAGAAGAGGTTCCTCCACTTAAATAAAGTTTGTTTGAACTAGCATTATATTGAATAGAATTTCCTGTTTCATTTCCAGTTCCACCTAAATAACTAGAAAATAAAAGTTGATCAAGATCAGGACTGAATTTTAAAACAACAGCATCTGATTCACCACTTAAAGAATGTTGAAAAGCATTTTTAGTTGGAAAATTAGAAGAATTAGTTGTACTTACAATAATTACTTCTCCATTATCTGTAAGGTTTATTTCTCCTCTAAAATTATCACCATAATTATAGATTAATTCACCAAATCCCAATCCATCATTATCACTTCCGCCTACAAAAGTGGATGATTTTAGTTTTTTCCCATCTTTATCTAATTTTGAAATGTAAATGTCTGAACCACTGAAATAAAAATCAGAAGTCATAAACTCTTTTCCTCCATTATATGTTTTATCAAATGCACCACTACTTGTTGGAAAATCACTTGAACTTGTTGATCCGAATATTAATAATTCGTTTGCTCCATTTACGATAATACTATGAGGTGTTTCATTTCCTTTTCCACCTAAATATGTGGAATATAAAAGTGATTTTCCGTCTTTGGAGAATTTAGAAATTACTACGTCAATACCAGGTATTGATGAAATCACTACTCCACCAGAAGTGTTTTGAAAAACTTCACCATCATGATAATTGATGTCAAAGGCACCGGTAGTAGTGGGATATCCCAATCCAAATGATATTCCTGCAGTATATAAATTACCTTCATTATCATTTGTTGCTGAAAAGCCCCAATTATCCGATGTAGATCCTGTAAAAGTAGAAAATACAAGTTCAGGATCAATGATTAATTTTTTTGACCTATCATAACCATTTGGAAATTCATAGGTAATAATATCTCCTTTTAGATGAAATCTTATCTCGACTTTTTGAATTGAGCCATCTGAATTTATTGTCCAAGCCTTAGGTTTCTTTTCTAAAATTTCACCTAAAAAATGGGTGTGATGTAAATCGCCTTCTTTATCAATATAACTTCTATCAGTACCATTTATTTTTTGTTGTATTTGTCTAGTATCACCAAATGCGTCAATTTCATAAGTGTACTTGAAACCAGTTTCATTCGTTTCTAAAACTAAATTTATTTTACTATATATAGCTGAATATTTAATTTGATTTATGGGGATTACACTATAGTTTTGATCTGAATTAAGAAATGAGTAGTAGTGCTTTGCTTGAGTTTCACCTATTTGTACATTGTTAAGGTTAGCATGTAAAAATTCATACCTAATAGTTTGTCCACGTAATTTTTCATCTTCTTTAATTAATTTAGATCTTTTGTGTGAATGATGATTTAGTGGACTTTCGTAAAAGTTAAAAGTAAGTCCTTTTTGATCTATAAAGAAGTCTCCATTTGAAATGTTAATTTTGTATTTTGCCTCTGGATTCCATTGACCTTGATTAGGTATCATCCAAATTTTTTCTGAAACTTGAGAAAAAAGAGTCGTTGTACTTATGAAAGTAATAATAAAAAATATTAAATATCTAACTCTTTTATTCATAGGGTTTAAAAGTAGTAAAATCAAATGAATTATTTGATTTTAATTTTTTAAAAAATGTTCTGTAACATTAGTAACGAACAAAAAATGAAATCGTTGTTAGTTTTGTTTTATAAAATTGAAAATTATGAACGCAAAAACAATTATTGATGTAAGAACTCCGGGTGAGTTTATGGGGGGTAATGTAGTTGGAAGTATAAACATTCCTTTAAATGAAATTACATCCAGATTAGAAGAAATAAAGAGTATGGAACAGCCTATCGTTCTTTGTTGTGCTAGCGGTGGTAGAAGTGGGCAAGCAACAATGTTTTTAAAACAACATGGGATTGATTGTGTTAATGGAGGAAGTTGGTTGGATGTAAATGGTATATGATATGTTGACAAAAATTAAAACAATGTTGTTTGGTCCATCTGTGGATTATAAACAATTGGTTAAAAACGGTGCTGTTATTATTGATGTAAGAACGAAAGGAGAATATAATGGTGGGAATATCAAAGGATCTAAAAATATCCCTTTAGACAGCTTGTCTTCATTTTTGTCTAAGTTAGATAAAAATACTCCTGTTATCACTTGTTGTGCATCAGGTATGAGAAGTGGCGCGGCTAAGAATATGCTTAAATCAAATGGTTTTAAAGAAGTATACAATGGAGGTAGCTGGATGAGTTTAAGAAATAAAATATAACATGAAAATTAATTTTAAATTGTTGATGCTGTTTCTTTTACTAGGGACAGCATCTTGTATGACAAACACTTCGAATCAGTTGTTTTCTCAATTAGATGCAAATTCATTTAATAAAAAGTGGGAGAGTGAAAAACAAAATTCTTTAATGATTGATGTTCGAACTCCCGAAGAATATAAATCTGGGCATATCAAAGGTGCTGTAAATATTGATTATAATGATGCTGATTTTCAGTCAAATTTAAACAAGTTGGATAAAAACAAAACCATTTTTGTGTATTGTTTAAGTGGTGGAAGAAGTAGTAGCGCTGTTTCTGTATTGAAAGATTTGGGCTTTACTAAAGTATTTGAATTAAATGGTGGAATGATGAATTGGAGAGCTTCTGGTCTTACAGAAGAAAAAGGAGTTCCAAAAAAATCCACTTCCAATCTATCAGCCATTTTATCAAAAAATGATTTAGTTTTAATTGATTTTTATGCAGATTGGTGTGCTCCATGTAAAAAGATGAAACCAATATTAAATGATTTATCTAAAGAAACAAGTATACTTGTTGCGCCTATGAATGCTGATATCGAACAAGATGTTGTTAATCAATATCAAATCATGAATCTACCTACTTTAATTCTAATTAAAAATGGAAAAGAAGTATGGAGAGGTGAGGGGATTCACTCAAAAGAACAATTGATTGAAATTATTCAAAAGTTTAAATAAATATTTTATTTTTGTCAGCCTGAAATAATTTATTGCCCACGTGGTGGAATTGGTAGACACGCCATCTTGAGGGGGTGGTGCCAATAGGTGTGCTGGTTCGAATCCAGTCGTGGGCACTAAATAAAAAAAACTGCTAGATAACTCTAGCAGTTTTTTATTTAGTGGTTGTGTGTAATATTATGAACTCTACCAATCATACAACTCGCATAGCTTTTTAATTGTAATAATAAACCATTTTCTTCAGTTGCTTCTGGATATCCTAAGTCATGTAATTTAGTAATAATATCTTGACGATTGGTGTTTTCATAAGTAATTTCTAAACAATCATTTTCATTATCAACTAATACTTTTGAAACACCAGTCAATTTGGATAATTCGTTAGAAATTGTAGTAGCACAACCTCCACATTTTAAATTTGCTATATAAATCTTTTCAGTTTTCATCTTTAATGTTTTTTTAAAATTAGTAAGATAAGCTAAGTTTTACAGTTACTTAAGTTACATTAATGCAATGCCAAAATCGGGATATTACTTTCAAAAGCTACTTGTTTAGATACACTTTTATGAAGAATATTTCCTAAAAATGAATATGTATGTGGTATCATTGCTATCATATCCGCTTCGTTTTCTCCTGCGAAATCTAAAATTCCATCCGCTATATTTTCACAGCTCGCTATACTATTTGTATGTTTTACTTGATGAAAGTTTTTTTCTGCTTTCCAAACTTGAAGTTCTTCAATATATGCGGCAATTGGCTCTTTTGCCTCGATTGCATGAAACATCATCACTTTTGAATTAAATTTTCGAGCAATTTCAAATAAAGGTTGTAAGGTTTTTTTATTAGAAATACCTTCATAATCAGTTGCAAAAACGATACGTTGAAGTTTTTGAAATATATATTTCTCAGGAACAGCAATTACACTTATAACTGATTTTCGTATAACAGAAGCTGTAATTGAACCTATAAATAATTGCGATAATCCAGTGGATCCTTTCGTTCCCATTATAATTAAATCACAAAATAACTCTGTTGATTTTTTGATAATTATATCTGCAGCAAAGCCTATTTCACTTATAATTTCATAGTTGATTTCTTCAAGTGTTAAATTGTACTCTTTTTTTAAGTGGTTCAGTTGTTTCTCAACTAATGATTTTTCTTGTTCGCTATCAGGATATAAAATGGGTTCATAATACTCTATTGAAGAACCAGGAATATCTGCTACTGGGTGATTTACATGTAAAATATAAAACTTTACATCTGGCTCATTAAACAATTTAAATGCATAATGTATAGCATTACCAGCATTGGTAGATAAATCTGTTGGAATTAGAATTGTTTTCATGATTTTTATTTTTAATCAAATTTAAATACAAGAAAACAAGTATGGAATGATAGTGATCAGTAGTGATAGTGATTTAAATCACTTTAAAATAAATCAATTATTTCTTTTTCTCTTTTGGTTCTTCTTTTTCCTTTATAGCGACAAAATGTACAATTTGTTTTTTCTTTCCATTTGGACTAATCCAAGTTCCATTACAACTCAATTCTCCAATTCCAGTTAAAACAACTGTTCCTGTAACCAAATCTCCATCATATTCTGTTAATGTAATTTTTTTATCTGGATCATCTTTTTCATTTTCACACGGTTTCAAAGTAGCTTTTAAGACCATGTCTTTATTCGTTTTTTTATTAAAATAAGTCCCTTCAAATTCATAAACACATTCATCCTTTGAAATGCTTAATTTGATAATTAACTCTGTTTTTAGGGTTCCAATCGTTCCGTTATAACTAAAAGTATTGGTTTCTTGTGCATAAGAAATACTACAAAGAAATAAAAAACAAGTAAGGAATATTTTTTTTAAAATCATAACAGTTTAATTTTATTAATTAATTCAAGTGTTTCTTCATATTGAGATTCTTTCATCCCCATTTTTTTTGCCTTTTCAATAGCTTTTTCGGCTATTTTTAATGCCTCTTCTTTCTTTTTTAATTTGTAAAGTACACAAGCATAAGTGTCTAATTCTGCATAATTAGAAGTGCTCTCAGATTGACTTTCTGTTAATTTTTTCATCCATAATGCAGCTTTAGACAAGGCTAGGTCATTATTACTTTTTTCATATAAATTCCAAGCTACTGCATTATATTGATTAATAGCTAATAACTGATCTCCATTTTTTAAAATTTCATTTTCATAATTTAACCAATCGCCCTTTTTTACGAATAAATCAAGTTTCACAGCAAAAATGATACTTTTTGATTGCGGAAGATTCATATCTTCAATTTGTTTTAAATAGATATCAAGTTCTTTTTCTTTAAGAGGGTTTGCATAAATATATTTTTGTGCTTTTTTTTGAAAAACATGCGTAATTTTCATATCCACTGAATCTTGGGTGTATTTACTACTAAACTCAAATTGGTGTTTAAGTAAGTATTTGAAGGGTTTAGATTCAGTTGAATTAGCATAGTTCAATAACATATTCCAATTATTTCTTTCTGAATATTGAGTAGAATCAATGTAATTAAAATAGGCATTGATTTGCTCATCCATTGGTAAGCAAGTATGTCCTAAGTAATCAATATATTCTTTTAAAAAAGTCAAATCTTTGCTTCCGTTAATGAATGCATTATTATAGAAACTGAAAGTCTTTTCCCCTTTCATTGCTTTAGTAGCAAATTCGATAAAAGCCTGAGGTTTAAGCCCTCCTCCTTGTCTATGTATTACTTCACCGTCTCCATTTAGAATAATTAGATTTGGGTAACATCTCACATTATATTTTTTAGCAAATTCAATACCTTCTCCTTTTTCCATATCTATTTTGGCTGATATAAAATGTTCATTGTAAAATTTACCTACTGTATCATTAGTAAAAACAGTTGAAGCCATCCATTTACACGGTCCACACCAAGTAGTATATGCATCAACAAATATTAATTTGTTCTCTTTCTTAGCTTTTACTTTTAATTCTTCAAAATTTCCTTTTTCAAAATTTATTCCTTGAGCCCAAATAGTCAATTGAAAACAAATCAATATTATACTTAAAAAGTAATGTTTCATTTTTTGAATTTTAATGATAAATATAAAAAAAAACTTATCCTTTAGTAAAGAGATAAATAGAAAATAAACAACAAATTATTCCTATTGCTTTTAACAAATTTATTTTTTCCTTAAAAAATAAATAACCTGTTATTAGACTTGATAAAACACTTAATACATTTAATAGAGCTAAAATTGTTGAATCAGGTAGCGCTAGTACTTCATATGAATGTATTAAGTAATAGATTGAGAAATAATTAGGAACACCAAGTAAAATACCGGCAACAATCTCTTTTTTAGTTATTTTTTCTTTGTTTTTTAGGTAATTAAATAGTAATATAAATCCCCCAATAACCCCAGCTGTTCCTAAGCCAAAAGCACTAAATAATGATGATGATATATGTTGTAATTTAAAGTTTTGTATATAATTCAATATAAAATCTAAAACACCA
>JBILUY010000272.1:0-3099 GCA_044370735.1 Crocinitomicaceae bacterium
AAAGATTTTATAATTAATGATTTATCCGATAAAAAGACATTTGAAAATGGAGTTTCATCTAATACTCAAAACTTTGAAATTGAATATCAACGATTAGTTCAAAATTTAAATGTGTTAATGAATCAATCCGAAAAATTGAATGAAAATTTGAAAGATTCTTTGTTGGTGTTAAAAACAGAAATTGAGACTTACAAATTAAATTTCGATACATATAAAAAGTATGTTTTTCAGAAGGGATTTAAAGATTGGGGCTTGGAAGGAAAATTGAGAGAATCCATACATAAAATTGAAAAAGGGAATTTAGATTACGATAAAGTCTTAATGCTTACCTTAAGAAGGTGTGAAAAAGATTTTTTCTTGAGAAAAGACCCCGAATACATTGATAAATTTGACAAATCGCTCTCTGAGTTCAAAAAATCAGTAAGAGGTAATGCTGTTCTTTATAGTTTAGCTAATAATTATTACACCGATTTTCATCGGGTTGTGAATATTGAAAAATTAATTGGTTTGACACCAAATGAAGGATTGAAGTTTAAAATTTCAAATGCTTTTGAGAAAGCCGAATCTTCATCAAAATTTGTCAATGCTCAATTAATTGAGCAGGCAAATCTATTAATTCAGAATACTTACATACGACTTGTATTCTTAGTTGTTTTACAATTAATAATTGCAATTGTTTTAGCGATAACTTTTTCAAATAAAACTGCGAATGCAGTGAAGATTATTGACGAACGAATTACAAAACTTTCCGAAGGAGTTTTTCCAGATCAAATTGATGTAATCGGAAAAGATGAATTTGCGCATACATCAGATTCCTTCAATAATTTATTAGCCAGAATAAAAGTTGCATCAGCATTTGCTCAGAAAATTGGCGAGGGTGAACTAGCGATTCAATATGACGAACGATATTCAAATGATGTACTTGGTTCTTCTTTGAAAACGATGCACCAAAAGTTAATTGATGTTTCCAAAGAAAACGAACAGCGAAATTGGGTGAATGAAGGATTAGCTAAATTTGTTGATTTAATGCGAAATACAGATGACATTGAGCTTTTTTACAATACTATTCTTTCTAATATTATTCGTTACATTGACGCAAACCAAGGGTATTTATATGTGTTAAATGACAACAATCAAGACGATCCATTTATGGAAATCAAAGGTGTGTATGCGTATGGTAAACAACGTTATTTGGAAGAAAAAAATAATATTAAATTTCAACAAGGTCTGATAGGTCAAGCCTGGTTTGATAAAGAAACCTTGTTTTTTACAGAAATTCCATCTGATTATGTTAATATAACCTCGGGAATGGGTGAGGCAACTCCCCGTTGTATTTCTATCATACCTCTAATCTCAAATGAAAATGTAATTGGTATCCTTGAAATTGCATCTTTTGAGGTTCTCGAGAATTTTAAAATTGAATTTATAGAAAAGTTAGGAGAGTCTATTGCTAACACAATAGCATCTGTTAAAATAAATGCAAATACACTTCATCTTTTACAACAATCACAATTACTAACAGCAGATTTACGTGAACAAGAAGAGGAAATTCGTCAAAATATGGAAGAGATGAATGCGACTCAAGAGGAAATGGAACGTAAAGAACGTGAATTAATGAGAAGAATGAGAATCCTTGAAGATGAAATAAATATATACAAACAAAAAGAGGAAGTAATTTAATACTTCCTCTTATGACGTATATTTAAAATTAAATTCCTAATTCAACTTGAAAAATAGCTCCTACTTGTTTGTGGTTTGTTGATTTTTGTAAGTCGTATGTGATTTGATAAAGTAAATTACCTTGTACTTTAACCCTATGACCGTAAAAATATCTTGTCACTCCTAAATGAAAATGTTCTTGTTTTTTCTCATTAACAGTAGGGTATAACGGATTATTGTACAATTTTTCATCTGGGGTAATGTTTGCATATCTAAATGCTACTTCAAAATTATTTTTAAATAAATAACTTACTTGAGATAATGATCCAAAACCTGTATATACATTTCTGAATTTAGTCACATCAGTTGGACTTACAGTAATGTTATTTTTTGCAATTCTAGAACAGTACTCTTGATAAAAAGCAAATCCTTTGTATTTGAAAAGTAAATCTAAATGCATGTTTTTCATATCAACATCAGAGTATAAGTCATTTCCTAAAGTACCAGCTTGTCTTACAATGTTTTCATTATGGTTGAAACTCGCAGCTAAAGCTAATTTTGGAGTTTGCTCTCTAGCTAAGTCTCCTTCACATTCATCATTTCCTTTTGTGAATCTTCCTAGAGGTAATAACTCAATTCTTCCTGTATAGTTTAATCCTTTATCTGATTTATTACTGTTCCTTCCTTCTCCTGATGTAATAGCTCCCTTTAATGCAAAATATTCTTTTTCATAACTTCCAAAGAATCCAAAATCACGATCTAGTGTAAATGTAGAGTTAACAATTGAACGGTCAGCAAACTGTAAGTTTCCAGACGAAATTACACGTTGTCTGTTTCCTGGTAATTTAGTTTGACCAAAACCAAATTTTAAATTATTTATAGGTTCGTAGTAAATGATTGCATCACGAACTACATTTGGACTTGTGTTGTATTTTGAAGCATTTGGGTCTTCCCAGTCCATATCACCTCTTGAAAAAGATAATTGAATATGATAAGTTAATTTTGGATTGTAAACAAATCCTTTAACCCTCATACGAAGTCTTCTTACTCTAAATTCCATTTCTGAAGGTGTAAAATCTTCTTCTGATTTTGATAAATATCCAGCTCTGTTTTGCATACGAAATTGAAATTGCATACTAAATAAACTGTCTTTTTGAATCAATTCAATTCCAGATTCTTTTTTAGTTTTTACAATTAATGGGGAATTTTGAGCAAAAACTTCTCCAAAATTTGCTAAAAACAAAGATGAAAGTAATACTAATTTTTTCATTAATGTTAATTTTATGTGAAGGCAAAATTATCCAAACAACATTTACTTAACATGTAGTTTATTTAAAGATAACCTTAACATAAATTTCATAACATTATTTTAACATATTAATCTTTTGTCGTTTAATGATTTAAAAAATATTGGTTCGAAATTTCTGTCACTTTTTATTT
>JBILUY010000036.1:0-17963 GCA_044370735.1 Crocinitomicaceae bacterium
TTTGAGGTTGTTAATCTTTTGTTTTTCCAATTTTATGATAACTAATGTTATGTTTACGTTAAGATGTTTTGGTTATGTAAAAAAGACAATCAAAGAAGCACTAATTTTGACCAACAAATTTTAATAGATATGTCAATTTTAAAATTCTTTTTACCAAAAGACAAAGTGTTTTACACGCTATTTGAAAATGCAAGTGCAAATTTAGAATCTCTTGCTAACAAGTTAGTTGAAGTAGTTAATGAATCAGACTTCAACAAAAGAGCTACTATAGTTAAACAAATGGAAGGCTTAGAACATGAGAATGATAAATTAACGCACACCATTTTTGTTGAATTAGGAAAAAACTTCATTACACCATTTGATAGGGAGGATATTCATAGTCTTGCTTCTGCATTAGATGATATTGCTGACTATATCTATGCTACAGCTAAAAAAATAAATTTCTATAAAGTAGACCCAACATCTGATCAAGGAATTATCAAAATGGCAGATGCTATTAAAGAATCAGTTCTTTCTGTTAATAGAGCTGTATTAGAGTTAAGAAACTTGAAAAATATTAACAAAGTAGTTGAATGCGTTATCAAAATTAATGGTATTGAAAATCAGGTTGACGATATCTTTGATTTAAGTATTGAAAATCTTTTTGAAAACGAAACAGATATTAAATTGTTAATTAAGAAAAGAGAAATTTACCAAAATCTTGAGAAAGTTACAGATAAGTGCGAAGATGCTGGTAATGTAATGGAATCTATCGTTGTAAAATACGCGTAATCATTCACATTTAAATTTTAAAAAGATGTTTACATTATTGTTAGTCGTAATCGCTATTGCACTAATATTCGATTTAGTGAATGGTTTTCACGATGCAGCAAATTCCATTGCAACTGTAGTTTCAACGAAAGTGTTAACTCCATTTCAGGCTGTGTTGTGGGCTGCTGCTTTTAACGTGTTAGCTTTCTGGGTGTTCGATATGAGTGTCGGTAACACAGTTGCAAAAACAGTTGATAGTGGTGCTATTGATTTATGGGTGATTCTTGCTGGATTATTAGCTGCAACAGCTTGGAATTTATTTACATGGTGGTTAGGAATTCCTTCTTCTTCATCTCATACCTTGATTGGTGGTTTTGCTGGTGCTGCTGTTGCTCATGCAGGTTTTGGTGTAATTGCATTTGATGAAATTATTCCAGTAATATCATTTATTGTTCTAGCGCCTCTTATTGGTGGTATAATAGCTTTCATTATTGCTATTATTACTGTAAGTAGAAGATATGTATTGAAATTTATCATCATTCTTGCAGGTTCTGTTGGTCTATATTTCTTAATGGACTATATGATTGAATATATGGATATGAAGCCTATTATGATGTATATCGTGTTAATTATGTTGGCTATTTTCATTTTAGCATACATATATTATATGCTGGTACATGGTAAAAAGCAATCTGCGTTGAAAGAATCTAATATGTATAAAAAATTACAATTACTTTCATCAGCTGCATTTTCACTCGGTCACGGTGGTGCTGATTCTCAAAAAGTAATGGGTATTATTTGTGCTGCATTGATGGTGTATGGGAACCTTGGAAGAGATGGGAAATTATCAGAAAAAATTGGAGAAAATTTCAAAATTTCTGAGTTAATGCAAATCGAATTCAAAGATGAGGAAGGTAAAAAAGAAAAATTTAAACCTGAAATAGGTCAAATTGAAGATGTAACTTTCTACGCTTTAGGTGATAATTTAGTTGATGCTAAAACGCAAGAAGTTATTTTTGAAGATGAAAAATTAAACAAAGATTATCCAAATGCTTCTAAATTCAAATCTTTTAAAGATGCGGATGATGCATTGGAGAAATTACATGTTTATACTAAAGGTGAAGACGTTTATGATGCGGAAAATGATCAATTGATTTTACATAAAAATGAACTTTCGGATAAATACGAAAAAGCAGGTATTTTTGCTTCCTTCGTTGAAAAAGGAGAGTTAAAAGATGGTCATAAATTGAAAACGAAAGTAAATTCAGATACTATGCCTTTTTGGATTTCTTTTGGATGTTATTTAATGATTGGTATTGGTACGTTGTTTGGTGGTTGGAAAATCGTTAAAACAATGGGGTCTAAAATAACGAAAGTAACACCTTTAGAAGGTGTGTGTGCTGAAACTGCAGGTGCATTGACATTATTTACGGTTTCTCAAATGGGAATACCTGTTTCTACGACACACACGATTACAGGTTCAATCATTGGTGTAGGAGCAACAAAACGTTTAAGTGCTGTTAGATGGGGTGTAACGATTAATTTGCTTTGGGCATGGATACTTACAATTCCTGTAAGTGCTTTGTTTGCTGCAGGTTTTTACTACCTAATTTGTTTATTCAAATAATAAAACTTAATATCAAAACAAAAGGCTTCCAAACGGAAGCCTTTTGTTTTATAGCTAATTTAAAAACTTTCTACTTTCTACTTTCAACTTTCAGCTATTCCCTATTTCCACTTAAATGAATTCAACATTTTATTTATATCTTTCTTAATATAATCTAAACTAGGTTTAATTGAATCATAATTAGGTCTTGCATTCATGTAAACGACACCACTAATAAATCGAGAAACAGAGTCTGTAAGATAAAATTGAAAAGGAGAGGCAACATCCCCCTTTAACTCAAAGAAAGTTCCGTAAACCTTGTCTTTTGGTCGTATAATTTGATTGTCTTGTATGTCCGTTGCTTTTATTTTGTGTTCATCTACTTTATCAATGGCATAATTGATATAGTCTTTTAATGGTTTGTCCATGATAATATAGGAAAAATGCAATGTGCCATTCAGCTTCCCTAACAAAATGTCTTTGTGGCAAGTTAAAGTTTTACCTTCATATACATCTTGAATTTTATATAAAGTAGAAATTTCAAATTCGTATGGACACGATTCTTTGTACTTTGTATAACTATGTTCAGGTAGTTCAATATTCAAAAATGTAGCAGGTTTTGGAATAGGAATTTCTTCTGATCCACAAGAAACCAATAATAGGGAACTTGCTAAAATAGATGTAAAACGTTTTATCATGTTAAAGTTCTGTATTTAATGTTGTATCAACCTCTTCAAGTAATATTACTCGTACTAATTTTATTCTCTTTTTATCAGATGCTTCAACAATCAATTTGCAATTTTCAACTTGAATCGATTCTTTGTTCATCAGAATTCTTCCAGCTTGTTCTACAATAAATCCACCTAAGGTATCAGCTTCTCCTTTGTTACTCTCAAAGGATTTCCCATCGATTTTGGTGACCTTGTAAAAATCAACAAGCGCAGTTTTTCCTTCAAAAACATATTCATTATCAGATACTATAGTATATCGAATTTCTTGTTCGTCAAATTCATCGGTAATGTCACCAACAATTTCTTCCAGAATATCTTCCAATGTAGCTAATCCACTAGTACCTCCATACTCATCTACTACGATCGCCATATGCATTTTCTTGGATTGAAAATCGTTTAGCAAGTCATCTAATTTTTTATTTTCTGGAATGAAGAAAGGTTTACGAAGAAAATTCTGCCAATAAAAAGACTCTTCTTGGTCAATGTAAGGTAGCAAGTCCTTGATATGTAATATACCTTCCACTTTATCTAAGGTACCTTCAAAAACTGGCACTCTAGAATAACCCATTTCTTGTACATGATCTAGTACTTCTTTAAAGTTTAAGGTATTCGAAATCGCGGAGATTTCTGTTCGTGGACGCATGATTTGTTTTACATCTGTGGTACCAAATTTAACAATCCCTTCTAGTATTTTATGATCTTCTTCTGAGGTAGTTTCTTCTTTTGTAAGTGCTAAAATTTGTTCCAACTCGTCACTAGAAACTTTTATTTCTTTTTTAGCTGCATATCGATGAATGATTTTTGTACCGTTAACTAAAAACTTTCTTAACCAAGAAATTGGAGGTGTGTTTGAAATGAATGTCAGTGGTTTAGCCATCATTTTTACAATCTTAATACCTTGTTTTGTTGCATATACCTTTGGTATTACTTCTCCAATTAATAAAATTATAGCCGTAATTAAAAACACATCAATGACAAAACGCATCAATGATTCTCCTTCTTCAGCAGGGAAGATGATGTTTAAGAGAGAACTAGTTAAAATGACAATGGCTACATTAACAAAATTACTTGTAATCAATATGGTAGCTAGTAAATCTTGTGGTTTTTGTAATAGGTTTAATGCGCTTAAAGCATTTTTATTCGTTTGTGTTTTTAAATTTTCTTTATCAGCTGGCTCTAATGCAAAAAAGGCAACTTCGGAAGCCGCAATTAAACTGGAACAAATCAATAATAGTACAATCGTAATAGAACTAAATATAATTGTAGAAGTATTGCTAGTTGGATGGGAGAGTATTAAACTGCTAATTAATGATATATTCATAGGTTATGTTAAAAAGGTAATTCGTCTAAATCAGTTGAATTAAATTCTTGTAAAGGTTTAGGTGTTGGTTGGGGTGTTTCTGGATATACTTGATTATTTGTATTTGAGGGAGCTACATTTTCGTTTTTAGGTAAAATTAAAAATTCAGATCCAAAAATTTCAGCACTACTATGAAAAGTACCATCTTTTGCCGTCCATTTACGATGTTTTAGCTTTCCTTCTATGTAAATCCATTGATTTTCTTGAATGTTTTGCTGAGCTAGTTTTGCTGTTTCTCCCCAAAAAACAATCGAATGCCAATCTTGTGTTTCTTTTTTCTGACCTGTTTTTTTATCTGTAAAGTAATCTAATGTAATAAGAGTAACCTTACAAACAGAACCACTTTCAAATAATTGAATTTCGGGCTTTTTGGTTACTCGACCAATCAACGAAACTTTATTTAAAGAGGCTAGCATAAGTGATTTTAAACATCAAGGTTCTAACAAAGATACAAAAATCAATAGCATCTTAAAACTCTAATTTTTGTTGGTTTCGATTATGTGCTTCTTCTAGGTATCGATCAATCACTCTTGGGATTGGAAATTGATGGAAATCAGTTGCTGAAATAACATTCCAATTTGCTTCATATGCTTTGGGTAGTTGGTCAAATTTCCAAAAAGTACAATAAATATGTTGATGAGATAAGATGTGTTTTTTAGGTTGGCTAAAATCAATTGGTTTTATACCAAAGGTTTTATTTATATAGTCTTTAATTGATGCTATTTCTTGTTCGTTTTCGAACTCTATTTTGGGGAATTCATATAAATGTTGCCAAATGTCTTTTTCTGTTCGTTTTTGAAGGATAATTTCTTTTCCACTGTCAAAATGAAAGTAATGAAAATACCTGTTTCTAATTTTTGTTTTACCTTTTTTTACTGGTCTTTCTGAAATTGTTCCGTTTTTTAATGCCAAACATTCTTGTTGAAAAGGGCAAGTGTCACACGAAGGAGAGGAGGGAGTACAATGCAATGCACCGAATTCCATTATTGCCTGATTATGAAGTCCTGGATTTTTTTTATCAAGTAATTCATTAGCAATCTTTGCAAATGTTTTTTGTCCTTCGTTACTATCTATGGGTAAGTCAATATCAAAAACGCGACTTAAAACTCGATATACATTTCCGTCAACCACTGCATGCGGCAGATTAAATGCAAAAGATGCGATTGCTGCGGCTGTGTAGGAGCCAACACCTTTTAAAGAAAGAATAGCTGAATAGTTAGAAGGAAATTCACCATTAAATTCTGAAAGCACAAATTTCGCTGCCGAGTGTAGGTTTCTAGCGCGACTATAATAACCTAAGCCTTGCCAATCATTTAATACAGATTGTTCATCTGCATTTGCTAGATCTGTTATTGTAGGGTAGTGGTCAATAAACTTTAAATAATAAGCCATTCCTTGATTTACTCGGGTCTGTTGTAAAATGATTTCAGATAACCAGATGAAATAAGGGTTATTTGTCTGTCTCCATGGTAGTTCTCTTTTATTTTGTCTATACCAATCGGTAATTTGTCGGCTAAAATTCATTATTCGTATATTTTTTTACTAAAAAAACTTAAAAATCAAATATATATCAAAAAAAGCATATAAATTTGCTCTTGAAAATCAAAATATTATAAATTATGACTAAAGCAGATATCATCGCGCAAATCGCTGACGAAACAGGATTAGAAAGATTGGAAGTACAAAAAACAGTTGAGGCTTTCATGTCAGTTGTTAAAAAGAACATGGCTGATGGAAACGACGTGTTTTTAAGAGGTTTTGGTAGCTTCATCGTTAAGAAAAGAGCTGAGAAAACTGGTAGAAACATTTCTAAAAACCAAACTATCATTATCCCTGCACACAACATCCCTGCGTTCAAACCAGCTAAAGTTTTCGTAGAAGAGGTTAAAAACAAAGTTGCAGTAAAATAATTTTTCTTTTTGCTCAACATTGAGTAATTATTAAGTAAAAGTTATATCTTTGCACTCCTGTTAATAGCAGGAGTGTTTTTTTTAAACACAAACTAGCGCTGATTGTTTAATTAATAATATATAAAGTTATGCCAAGCGGAAAAAAAAGAAAAAGACATAAGATGGCTACGCACAAGCGTAAAAAAAGACTTAGAAAAAACCGTCATAAAAAGAAAAAATAAGATAATTTTTCTTTAATAATTCGTTGGATAACTTAGTGGGTTTACTCGCTAAGTTATTCTGTTTTTTAATCTTTTAATATAAGCTTTCGTGAGTTTAGAGTTAGTAGTCGATTCTCGTCAAGACGGGATCTGGCTTGCGTTGTTGCGTGATGGAAAGCTTATTGAATTGCACCAAGAACAAGGGAATACAGAATTTGCTGTAGGTGATATATACCTAGGAAAAGTTCGTAAAACGGTACCAAGTTTAAATGCTGCATTTGTGGATGTTGGGTATGAAAAGGATGCGTTCCTTCATTATCTTGACTTAGGTCCACAATTCAATTCGCTTAATAAATTCACCAAAGACACGTTACACGGCAAGCAAAGTGTGGCAGACCTTCAATATTTTAAATTGGAGGGTGAAATCCCTAAAGAAGGGCAGATGGAAGAAGCCGTTTCTTCTACTCAGCCAATTTTGGTTCAAGTTGCCAAAGAACCAATTTCATCTAAAGGACCTCGTTTAAGTGCTGAAATAACACTTGCAGGTCGTTATATCGTTTTAGTTCCTTTCTCAGATAAAATCTCCATCTCTCAAAAAATCAGAGACAATGAAGAAAGAGATAGACTAAAAAAGATTCTTGCTGATATCAAACCAAAAAACTTTGGTGTTATCATTCGTACCGTTGCTGCAAACCAACCTTTAGAACAAATCCATCAAGACTTAAACAATTTGATGTCTAAATGGAAAACAATGTTCTCAAATTTGAAGACAGCAAATCCTCCTAAAAAAGTATTAGGAGAAATTGACAAAACAGCTTCTATCCTTCGTGATTTATTAAATGGAGATTTTAGTAATATCCATGTGAACAATGAAGAATTAGCAGAAGAAATCAAAGGGTATGTTGGTGATATAGCTCCTGAACGTCAGAAAATCGTTAAACATTACGATGGAAAAATCGATATTTTTGAACGTTTCGGAATTTCAAAACAAATCAAAACCCTTTTTGGTAAAAAAGTTCCAATGCCTTCTGGTGGCTACTTGATTATTGAACATACTGAAGCAATGCACGTGATCGATGTGAATAGCGGAAACCGTAAAGGTGCAGATGGACAAGAATCAAATGCTTTAGCAACAAACCTTGAAGCAGCAGAGGAAATCGCAAGAGTACTACAGTTACGTGATATGGGAGGAATTGTGTGTGTTGATTTTATCGATATGCATGATAAGGAAAATAATAAAATCCTTTTCGAAAAGTTAAAGGAGTTTATGAAAAACGACCGTGCGAAGCACAATGTCATCCCGCCTTCTAAATTCGGTGTAGTAGAAATTACACGTCAACGTGTACGTCCGGAAACGGAGATCAAAACAAATGAGACTTGCCCAACATGTAATGGTACTGGAGAGGTACAGGCAACGATTTTGTTTGCAGAAGAAATTGAAAACAATCTAAACTATTTAGTGTTAGATCGTAAAGAACCTAAAGTGGCCCTTTTAGTTCACCCATATTTAGAGTCTCATTTCAAAAGAGGATTATTTTCTCGCCAAGTGAAATGGTTCTTTAAATTTAAAAAATGGATTCCAGTACGTGGAGTCGTTGCCAACCAATTGTTGGAATACAACTTTGTTAACGATAAAAACGAAACTATTGCACTGTAGACATGGAATTGTCCAGTCCTAGTTACTCCTTCGAACAGGCACTTGTCAAAATGGAAGCGTGGTGCGCATACCAAGACAGGTGCCTCTTTGAAGTTCAAAATAAACTACAATCTTGGAATATAGAATTCTCTAACCAAGAAAAAATCATTGAAAAACTCATTTTAAACCGCTTTTTAGACGAGAAACGCTTCGTCGAGTCCTTCATTTCAGGAAAGGTCAGAATCAAGCGTTGGGGACGAATTAAAATCAAACACCACCTCTTCCAAAAACGAGTTGAGAAAAAATTAATTGAACAAGGTCTGAAAACCATCGATCAAGAAATCTATTGGGAGAACCTCTTAGCCCTAGCAACCCGAAAGTCCTCCGAAATAAAACCATCAGAAGACCCTTGGAAAGCCAAACAAAAAATAATGACTTACCTAGCTTCTAAAGGTTACGAACAAGATTTGATTTTCGAAGTGGTGAAAGAAATTAGGGGATAATAAAAAGTTTTGTCTATTTTATCCATTTTAAAAAAAAGGGAGGACGGGTAGTCGAATTTCCAGGGACTAGTTTCGATAGCTATCGGGATTTGTTACTCCGCACCCTGAGGTTCTCGAAGGGGTAGGAGTAACAAAAAGTAAGTTCTATACCCTTTCTAAAATCGTTGAATACCCCTGTCCAACTCCAATACACATAGTAGCCAAAGCATATCGTTTGTTGCTGCGAATTAATTCATTAGCTGCTGCCATAATAATTCTAGCACCTGACATGCCTAGTGGATGACCCAATGCAATCGCTCCCCCATTAGGATTAATACGAGGATCATTATCAGCCAAGCCTAAAGCACGAGTACAAGCCAACACCTGCGCCGCAAATGCTTCGTTCAACTCTAATACATCCATTTGATCTAACGTCAATCCTGTACGTTGTAAAAGTTTTTGTGTGGCTGCAACAGGACCAATCCCCATTATACGAGGTTCAACTCCTGCAACTGCTCCACCAACAATGCGCACTTTTGGTGCTAAATTATGTTTTTTAATTCCTTCTTCGGAAGCTAATAACAAAGCAGCTGCACCATCATTTAAACCTGAAGCATTTCCAGCTGTTACAGAACCATCTTTTTTGAAAGCTGGACGTAATTTGCCTAATCCTTCGAAAGTAGTTTCTGGACGAATAAATTCATCTTGGTTGAAAATAATTGGGTCTTTTCTTTTTTGTGGAATTGAAACTGGTATTATTTCTTGTCCTAAAATTCCATTTTGTTGAGCAATAGTCGCTTTTTGTTGTGACCACGCAGCAAATTTATCTTGGTCTTCTCTCGAAATACCATATTTTTCAGCTAAATTTTCAGCTGTCATACCCATGCTGTCAACACCATACAATTCTTCCATTTTGGGATTAATAAACCTCCAACCAAAAGAAGAATCAAACATTTGAGCATCTCTACCAAAAGCAGAAGAAGTTTTTGATATAACCCATGGACCTCTAGTCATGTGTTCAACCCCTCCTGAAATATATAAATCTCCAGCGTTATCTTTAATTGCACGCATAGCATTTATTGTTGCAGCCATTCCGGATGCACACAATCTGTTTACCGTTTCACCTCCAGCTTCCATTGGGATACCTGCCAATAAAGAAGCCATTCTAGCTACGTTTCTGTTATCTTCACCTGCTTGATTTGCACAACCAAAAATGACATCTTCGATTTGTGTTAGGTCTAATCCTGGAAATTTATCAATCAATCCCTTCATAGCAATTGCTGCTAAATCATCTGCACGAACACCTGATAAGGTTCCTCCAAAATTTCCAATGGCAGTTCTAACACCATCAACAAGGTAAACTTCTTTTGACATAACTAAAAAATTTTACCCCAAATGTAAGCATCATGTAGTGGATATCAAACAGGTATTTTGTTTTCATTCGAATGTTGAAAAAAAAATAAGCACAAAGCAGGAATTTTTTGGTACTTTTCGGCTCAAATCTTAGTTATTGTGAAGAAAAAAGTAGTTCGATTGCTATGTTGCTCGTTATTATTTTCGAGTTCCTTATTAGCACAAACGGAGGACCTTTCTCCGAAAGAAAAAGCATTTAGAGATTCGATTGCGCTTGTAAATGAAGCCTCTAAAGCAAATGCAGCTGGAAAAGAAGCATACAATGCTGGAATCGGTTTGTTTTCAAGCAAAGAATATGCAAAAGCAGTTGTTGAATTTGAAAAAGCAATCAAAGCAGATCCAACGTTTTTAGGTGCGTATTACAATAAAGCTATTGCTGAAATGGAATTAGAAAATTATTCAAATGCGACTAAAACATTAGATAAATTAGTGAGTATTGATAGTAATTATGTAAGAGCTTATTTTCAACGTGCAAAAGCATACCAAGGTGCAAATGATTATACTGCAGCTGAAAAAAATTATGATAAAGCGATTTTATTAGATCCTAAAAATGTAAAGGCATTTTACAATTATGGTGTTTTACGTTTTATGCAGAAAGATTACAAAGATGCAATTGTGAAATTTTCAAAATGTATTGAATTAGATCCAACATCTCCATATAATTACAATGACAGAGGAAGTTGTTACCGTATGTTAGGAGATTATGTGAAAGCAATAGCTGATTACGAGGAAGCATTGAAAAAGAATCCGAATCTGGCTTTTGTGTTGAATAATATTGGAACAACCAAAAAGAAAATGAAAGACCTTCCTGGTGCTTTAACTTATTTCAATAAAGCAATAATTGCAGACCCTAAATTTTATATGGCATATGCAAATAGAGGGGTGACAAATTTATCATTAAATAAAAAAGAAGATGCAGAAAAAGACTTTAACACTGCTATTCAGTTAAATGATAAATATGCTCCGGCGTACTCAAATTTGTCTGCAATATATTTCCAAAAGAAAGATTTCCAAAAAGCGGCTGACTTTGCAGATAAAGCAATCAAATTAGATCCAAATTATGCGTCAGCTTATTTGAATCGTGGTATTGCACGAGAAATGCTACGTGATATGGTGGGAGCGTGTGAAGATTGGAATAAAGCGAGAGAGTTAGGTGTTGAATTAGGTAAAACTTACTTTTCAACAAATTGTAATAATTAATATAAGAAACAATGAAGAATACAGTAGCAATTTTAATTTGTTTGTTTGTAGGAATTGTTTCTGCAAATGCACAGAATGTTGAATTCAAATCATCTAACTTCAAAAGTGATAAAGAAGGTTTCAAAAAAGCAGAGGCTGCCATTGAATTTGGGGATGTTTATTTCACTAAAGGGAATGAATTAGTTTTCGGTGTGAAAGATGCTGGGGATAATTTCAAAATAGCGTTAAGAAGTTATGAGAAAGCACAAAAATTCAATCCTTCAAATGCCTTATTAAATTATAAAATAGGAGTATGTTTATTCAATACAACTAGTCCTTCTAAATCGTTTCCATATTTTAATAAAGCAAAAGAATTAGATGCAAATTGTGATCCTTTGTTGGCTTATTATTTGGCATATATGACACAATTAGAGGGAAAGTTCGACGAGGCATTGAAAATGTATACAGCTTTTGAAACTAACTACAAAAATGCCATCGATTACAAGAAATTTTTAGATCAACGTCAAAAAGAATGTGATAATGGTAAAAAATTAGTTGCAACTCCATTGAGAGCTTGGGTGGATAATGTGGAACAACTGAATACTGAATTCGATGAATTAGCTCCTTCGGTTTCAGTAGATGGAGGTGAGATGGTTTTTTCTTCAGATCGAAAAAATGAAAACCCTGCAGATTCTTTAGGTAGCTATGATTATGATATTTATACTACTGTTATTGATCATGGCAAATGGTTGGTTCCTTCAAGAATTGTTGGACCTTTAAATACGAAAAATGATGATGTTGTAAACACGATAAGTTATGACGGGACAAGTATGTTATTACATCGTTCTTCTAATGGTCAAACAGATATTTACGAGTCTAAATTGCAAGGGGCGATGTGGTCAGATCCTATTCTTATGAACAAAAACATTTCAAATGAGAAATTCAATGAGAAGTTTGCGTGTTATAATCATGATGGATATAAAATCTATTTCATTCGTGATAATGAAGACAATACAAAAGGGTATGAGTTAGTGTATTCAGGAATGGAAAGTAAGTTAAGAAGAGATTATGCTACGGCTACTTTCTTGACAATGTTGAATTCAAAATTCAACGAAGGACCTGTATATATAACTATAAAAGGTGATGTATTGTATTTTGCATCACAAGGTCACGGATCGATGGGAGGATATGATATTTTTATGTCAAAATTTCAACAAGGACTTTGGACTGCACCAGTGAATTTAGGGTATCCAATCAATACACCGTATGATGATTTCTTTTTTGCACCTTCGGTAAATGGGAAGATGGCATATATTTGCTCAAACAGAGAAGGTAGTAAAGGAGGATATGATATTTATAAAGTGACATATTGGGGGCCAGATAAAACGCCTGTGTTAGAAACAGAAGATTACCTATTATCATCTGTTTTAGTTCCTGTTAAAGATAATAACATCGAATCCAAAGTTGAAGTAAATAAAAAATTCTTAACGGTATTTAAAGGAAATACTATTGATGCATTAACTTCAAAACCAGTTCAAGCTTCAATCGAAATTACTGACAACAGCACAGGAAAAGTTACAGAAACGTTTGAAACAAATAGTGCAACAGGTAAATTCATCATTACACTAACTTCTGGTAAAAATTATGGTATTGCTGTTAAAGCTAAAGGATATTTATTCCACTCAGAAAACTTTGATATTCCTGATGGTGGAGAGGATAATATCGTAAACAAAACCATCGTCTTGAAAAATATTGCTGTAGGAAATACAATTGCGTTAAGAAACATTTTCTTTGATTTAGGTAAATCTACTTTACGATTGGAATCCAATGCAGAGCTAGATCGTTTAGTAAAATTATTACAAGATGTACCGACATTAAAAATTGAAATTTCAGGACATACAGATAATACAGGTTCTGCAGCTACAAATGATGCGCTTTCTCAAGCTAGAGCAAATGAAGTGGTGGTTTATCTTAAATCAAAAGGAATTTCTGCGGATAGATTAACGGCAAAAGGATATGGTTCTAAAGTACCAGTTGCTTCTAATAACACAGAAGAAGGTCGTCAACAAAACCGTCGTACAGAGTTTAAAATTGTAGCGAATTAATCTTTATTTGACAACTTATTGTCATACTGAGCTTGTCGAAGTGTGACAATGTTTCTTTAAAAGCTGTCCAAACAGGACAGCTTTTTTTATTATATAGACCTTAAAACTACTTCTCTCAATTCATTAATCATCAAAGCTGTTGCTCCCCAAATTTGTTTTTCTTGTAAGTTAAAGCAAGGAACATTCTTCATGACTAAATTATTTTCCGTGCGAATATTCATTGTTGAAATCACATCATCCTGCAATAATTCTTTTAAAGGAACAGAAAAGATAGATGCAACCTCGCGATTTTGTTGTTTATACTTGGGTTGGTAAGGATAATGAAATACAAATGGTTCAACCAAGAATCCACTTACTGGAATATAAACAGGGCTTAATTTTCCTAATAAAGTAGCATCGTCTAAATTAATTCCGATTTCTTCTAAACATTCTCTTCGAGCAGTCATTTCGTAACTTTCATCCGAATCTTCTTTTTTTCCACCAGGAAAACTAATCTGTCCACTGTGCTTTCCATTGTATTCAGTTCGTTGAATTAAAATAAACCGATAATCATCTTGCTCTTCAAAAAGAACGATAGCTACTGCAGAAGCTTTATATTCTGTGAGATTTTTAATAATTTCACTCGTAACAGGTCTGTGCAGCGGAGAAAGCGGATGATGTGCAATTTCCCCAGGTAGATCGTTTTCGATAATATAAGCTAATCGGCTAATCAAGTCCATACACAAATGTACAAAATATCTCTGCTTTTCATTTGAACTTCTTTTGTGGTTTATCTATTAAAACCTACCTTTGTACCACTTCACTTAAAAATAAACATAGCATGCAACTGTGGAACACATTAAGTAAGGAAGAGTTGGTAAAGCAATTGAATGAGAGCGGGTTGAATTTTATCACCATTTCGTTTTATCAATATGCTAAAATTGACAATCCTACTGAATTTCGAAATCAGTTATTTCTTAACTGGTCAAAATTAAACATCGTTGGTAGAACGTATGTAGCAAAAGAAGGGATAAATGCACAAATTTCAGTTCCTGTACCAAATTTCGAACAATTTCGAGACGAACTATACCAATTTCCTTTTTTAGATGGTATACGATTGAACATCGCTGTCGAAGATGGAGGGGTGAAACATCCGTTTTTAAAGTTGAAAATCAAAGTGCGAGATAAGATTTTAGCAGATGGATTAAATGATGAAAATTTTGATGTCACAAACAAAGGGATTCATCTCGATGCTGCAGAGTTTAATAAACTAACAGATGATCCAAACACTATTCTTATTGATTTCAGAAATCATTATGAAAGCGAAGTAGGTCATTTTAAAGGAGCAATCACTCCAGATGTGGATACGTTTAGAGATTCCTTACCTGTCATTGAAGATTTATATTTAAAAGGAAACGAAGACAAAAATATTGTGATGTATTGTACAGGTGGTATTCGCTGTGAAAAAGCATCTGCTTGGTATAAACACAGAGGATTTAAAAATGTACATCAATTAGAAGGAGGAATCATCAAATATGCAAACGATTGCAAAGATTTAGGGATAGAAAATAAGTTTATCGGAAAGAACTTTGTGTTTGACGAAAGAAGAGGGGAGCGAATTTCAGAAGATGTAATTGCACAATGTCATCAATGTGGAGAACCTTGTGATGTTCACACAAATTGTGTAAATGATGGATGTCACTTATTATTTATTCAATGTGACAAGTGTAAAGAGAAGTTTGAAAACTGTTGTTCAGATGAATGTCAACAAACCATTCATTTACCTTTGGAAGAACAAAAAGCATTACGCAAAGGAAAAGAAATAAGTAATAAGATTTTCAAAAAAGGAAGATCTGAAAAACTAAAATTTAAATCATAACTAATAACTCATAACTCATAATTTATAATTCAAAAATGATTCTAGGTATTGATTGGAATGTAACTTCAGAATTAATTGATGGTTCACCAACCCCAAATAAATATGGTTTGTTATTTGTTTCGGGATTAATTATCGGTTTTTTTGTCATGAAACGTATTTTCAAAAAAGAAAATATAGATGAAAAGATTTTAGATAAATTACTGATGTATGTAGTAATAGCTACTATCGTTGGAGCGCGTTTTGGGCATGTCTTTTTTTATGGACCTTACCACGACAAATTTGATGGAGAAGGAAATTTACTTGAAAAGGGATATTTCGACCATCCTGCAGATATGTTCAAAGTGTGGGAAGGAGGTTTGGCTTCTCATGGGGCCGCGATTGCTATTTTAATAGCCCTTTGGTTTTTCTCTAAAAAAGTGTCACATAAACCAATGATTTGGATTCTAGATCGAATAGGTATCTCTATTGCGATTGCAGGATGTTTCATTCGTTTAGGGAATTTAGTAAACCACGAAATTATTGGTACACCAACCGATTTACCTTGGGGATTTAGATTTAATCAAGCGGGAGCTGATTATTTAATTAATGGAGAACATGTTTTTAGACATCCAGCGCAATTGTATGAAGCAGGTTGGTATTTAATCGCTTTTATTTTGTTGATGTATATGTATTGGAAACGAAATGCTGCTGCTAAACCAGGTTTGTTATTCGGGGTGTTTTTAATTTTTGTATGGACAGCTCGTTTTATAGTCGAATTTGTAAAGGTAGGACAAACAGAGAGAGATGGGGTTTGGTTGTTAACAACAGGTCAAATTTTAAGTGTTCCATTAATTATCGCTGGGATTTATTTGACTTGGAAAGCATTGAAAATACAAAATGACTGATTATTTTATTTATTTTTATTAAAAAAATGTCATGGTCAATTATAGAACAATAATAAAGATTAATTCTGAAATAAGATCGGGAAAACCTTGTGTAAGAAATACTAGGATTTCTGTTTTTGATGTGCTTAATTGGTTAGCAAATGGAATGACTTTTGATGAAATTATAGATGATTTTCCTGAATTAACATCTGAAGATATTTCTGCATGTTTAGCTTATGCTTCAGATCGTGAACGAAAATTATCTCATGCATCATGAAAATTTTATTAGATCAAAATATTTCTTTTAAACTTGTTAATAAAATAAAAGAAATATTTGGTGTCGTTAATCATGTTAAAGATTTCGGGTTATTAGATACAAAGGACATAGAAATTTGGAATTTTGCAAAGAATAATAATTTTTCAATAATTAGTTTTGATTCTGATTTCTTTGATTTATCATTACTTCACGGTCATCCTCCTAAAATTATTTGGTTAAGAACATTTAATCAAACATCAAAAAATATTGAGGTTATGCTAAATAATTTTAATTATCAAATTAAAGAATTTTTGAATGAGAATGATGATAATTCATGTCTAGAAATTTTAGATAAAAACATATTTTAATTAAATGAAAACAAAAACATTAAAAAAAAATAAAGTAAATGTTGTAACATTAGGTTGTTCCAAAAATGTGTTTGATTCAGAAGTGATGATGGCTCAATTGAAAGCGAATAAATTTGAAGTGGAACATGAATCAATGTCTGACGATTCAGAAATTGTAATCATAAATACGTGTGGGTTTATTGATAATGCTAAACAAGAATCCATTGACACGATTTTAAGATATGCACAAGCAAAAGCAGATGGCCAAGTTGATAAAGTATATGTGACAGGTTGTTTGTCTGAAAGATACAAAGACGATTTAGAACAAGAAATTCCAGAAGTTGATGCGTTTTTTGGAACAAGAGAATTGCCTCGTTTATTAAAAACTTTGAAAGCGGATTACAAACAGGAATTGGTAGGGGAGAGATTACTTACTACACCTTCGCATTATGCGTATTTCAAGATTGCAGAAGGTTGTGATAGACCTTGTTCATTTTGCGCGATTCCTTTGATGCGAGGTAAACACGTGTCAACTCCAATAGAAGAATTAGTTGCATCAGCGAAAAGTTTAGCTGCTAAAGGAGTAAAAGAATTAATCTTAATCGCGCAAGATTTAACCTATTACGGATTGGACATCTACAAAAAAAGAGCATTAGCAGATTTACTTGAGCAACTTTCCGATGTAGAGGGGATTGAATGGATTCGTTTGCATTATGCATTTCCGAGTGGATTCCCAATGGATGTGTTAGATGTAATGAATTCAAAAACAAATGTGAATTTTTATTTAGATATTCCATTACAACATGGTTCAACGCGCATTTTACAATCGATGCGTCGTGGTATCACAAGAGAAAAAACGGAAGAATTAGTAGAGGAAATCCGTGCTAAAGTTCCAGGTATTGCAATTAGAACAACGTTAATTGTAGGATATCCAGGTGAAACAAAAGAAGACTTCCAAGAAATGTACAATTTTGTTGAGAAAATGCGCTTTGATCGCTTAGGAGTGTTTACCTATTCTCACGAGGAAAATACGCATGCTTATTCATTAGAAGATGATGTTCCTGAAAAAACAAAACGCGAGCGTGCTGACAAAATTATGGAATTACAATCTGGAATAAGTTATGAATTGAACCAAGAAAAGGTGGGTAAAACATATAAAGTGTTATTCGATAGAGTAGAGGGAGATTATTTCATTGGTCGTACAGAATTTGATTCACCAGAAGTAGATAATGAAGTATTAGTAAAAAAAGAAGGAGACGTTTTTGTA
>JBILUY010000025.1:0-20906 GCA_044370735.1 Crocinitomicaceae bacterium
ATAAACTAATTTTAATATTGGATCCTATTTTAATCATCGAACCCCTTATTTTCCCCCTTCCCCATCTTATTCTTCACCACCGCATTCAACAACAACACCAAAATAATCACCCCTGCACCTATGTAAAAACGAGAGGAAAGTAAGGTGTGTTCTTGGAGGATAAAAACGGCTAATAAAATGGTGTAAACGGGTTCCAAATTGATGCTTAATGAAACGGTAAATGGACCCAATTTTTTGAGTACTTCGATGGTTACTAAAAAGGCAACCGAGGTACATAAAATTCCCAAAAATAAAAGCCATAAAAAATCAGAAAGGGTCATCGAAAAAAAGGAACTTGTAAACTTACCTTGAAACAAAAGTACCACCGATAACGCCACTAATCCTATACCCATTTCGTGTAAGGACATTGCCGAAGAAGGAACCTTTTTTGCAATCTGTGCATTGAAAATAGAGAACAAAGCAGCACACAATGCGGAGCCTAATCCATACATTAATGCTAGGAATTCTTTCTGTGAAAAATTATCCGAAACAATGTAGATGCCGATCACTACTAATAGTCCCATAATGAACTCTACAAAAGAGAATTTTTTTCCTGTCAAAAGCGGTTCCAACCAGGTCACGTGGAGGGTCGTTGTAGACAAACATAAAATTCCCAAAGAGGCTGTCGAGAGCGAAATGGATTTGTAAAAAGTCAACCAATGAAGCGTAACAATCAACCCAACCCCCAAAGTCTGAAAGAAGGATTTTTTATCTGAAATTTTCATCGGCATTTTTAAAAAATACAAACCTGCCAACAGAGAAAAAAACGCAATCAAAACACGATACCAAACGATGCTTAATGGAGGTAATTGAATTAATTTTCCGAGGATGCCTGTGAAGCCCCACATAAAAATTATCAAGTGCAAAACGATATGGTATTGATACTTTTTAAACATACTTTCTGTTTACTTTTAAAAGCGACTTTGGGTTACACGAAATGGTATATTTAATACAACAAAAGTCATCCGAAATTAGTTTAGCATTCTTCTAAAAGACTACCTCATTTTTTCAAAACGTAACCTTTCTTTCCGGACAAACGTAAGAATTAAAAATTGAATAAAATTTTTTAAAATTTACTTCAATTTTTAGACAAAAACAAAAATGTATGTTTTAAGAAAAAAGCGCTTCATTTTACCCCTTTTTTGGATAAAAATCAAAAACTATTAATTTGAACTATATTCTCTATTTTAAATTAAATTTTGCGAATAATATACTGTTTTTTACATTTCAGGTAGATTTAAAAGTTCCATTCTAATGTTAAAATCAGCATAAATATTCTAAAAAACCAAACGCAATTATAAATTAATTTTTGCGATTAGAAATAATTGAATTTTACCCATTTTTAATTGCAATTTTAGCCCAAATTTTTTGTAATTTTATGGTATGTTATTTAGAGATATAATTGGTCAAGAAGAACTAAAAAAACACTTCATCAAAGAGGTGCAAGAAGATAAAATTAGTCACGCGCAACTCTTTTTAGGGAACGCGGGATTTGGTGGTTTACCTCTTGCATTGGGTTTTGTTCAATACCTTTTTTGTACCAATCGAAATGACACAGACAGTTGTGGCGAATGTCCATCTTGTCGCAAAATTTTAGACCTACAACACCCCGATGTTCACTTCTCTTTTCCGGTAGTTCAAGCGATCGAAAAGCGCAGTGATTTTTTCTTAAAAGATTGGCGTGAAAAGATAAAATCCAGTCCTTATTTTAACCTAAATGAATGGACAAATTTTATCGATGAAAAGGGTCGAAAACCAATTATCGGAACAGAAGAAAGTAATGAAATCATCAAAAAGTTAAGCCTTAAATCTTTCGAGGGTGGATACAAAGTGATGATCATTTGGATGGCGGAAGAGATGAATGTAACTTGTGCAAACAAGTTGTTAAAAATACTCGAAGAGCCACCTCAAAACACCCTATTCATTTTACTTTCTGAAAGCCACGATGCGATGCTTCAAACCATCTTATCGAGAACCCAAATTGTAAAAGTTCCTACTATTTTAGTAGATGATTTAAGTAACTATTTACTTAAAAATTTTGATATCTCTTCAGGCGATGCAATCAGTATTTCAGCACAAGCAGAAGGGAATTTTATCGAGGCAAAAAACCTCTTGGGAGACCAAGAAGAAAAAAATATCAACCGTGATTTATTCATCAAATTGATGCGTGTTTGTTATAAAAAAAACGTGCTCGAAATGATGGAATGGTCGGATGAAATTGCTGCTTTTGGAAAGGAAAAACAGAAGATATTTTTGAAATATTGTTTGCATATGTTTCGTCAAAGTATGCTCAAAAATTACACCCAAAATCTGTTGACCAAAACTTCTAAAGAAGAAGATGATTTCTTGAAAAATTTCGCACGATTTATTACCGGAAATAACATCAGTGAGTTTATGCAAAACTTCAACGATGCACACTACCACATCGACCGAAATGCAAACGCTAAAATCTTATTCACCGAACTCTGCTTTCAAACAATGCGCTTTATACATAGAGCGTGAGATAAATGATGAATGATGAGTTATAAGTTATAAGTTATGAATAAAAAAAAGCCACTCAATACTGAATGGCTTTGAAAATATTTAATCTTCTCGAAATAATTCTACCCATAAATCGTATCCAAGGCATTGCAGAATTTCACTGCTACCTCTGCAAGGATTTCAGGAGTGTGTGCTTGTGATACAAAACCAACCTCGTAACCACTTGGTCCTAAATACACTCCTTCTTCTAATAAAGCGTGGTGTAAATGTTTGAAGCCTGTCATATCCGGGTTGATTTCATCTGCGCGACGAATGGTTTTATTTCCTGCGAATGACAACCAAAAGATAGAACCTATGGAATGAATTTCGAACGCATATCCTTTTTCTTTTGCGTGAGCATTGATTGGAGCGATAAAGTCTACCGTACGTCTTTCTAATTCTTCGTAAAATCCTGGTTTCGCACATTCTGTTAATTGTGCAATTCCCGCAGCCATTGCCACTGGATTTCCAGATAAAGTTCCTGCTTGATACACATCTCCATCTGGGGAAATACGTGCCATAATTTCTTTGCTTGCACCATAGGCTCCCACAGGTAAACCACCACCGATGATTTTACCATAGGTTACGATATCAGGTTTGATGCCATAATGTTCAGCAGCACCTGAAAAAGCAACACGAAACCCAGAGATTACTTCATCAAAAAACAATAATATATTATGTTGTGTACATAATTCTCGAAGCGCTAACAAAAATGTTTTTTCTTGTAACAACAATCCGTTATTTGCTGGAATTGGCTCGATGATCGCACAAGCAATTTCGTTTTTGTATGTTTCCATACACGATTTTAAAGCATCAATATCATTTAAAGGTAGTACGATCGTTTCTTGCGCAAAACTTTCAGGAACACCCGCACTTGATGAAGCGCCAAACGTCACCAAACCACTTCCTGCTTTTACCAACATCGCATCAGTATGACCGTGGTAACATCCTTCAAATTTGATTACCTTATTTTTTCCTGTGTATCCTCTTGCCAAACGTAACGCAGACATTACAGCCTCTGTTCCAGAACTTACAAAACGTAATTTTTCAATGAAAGGATTTCGTGACAAAATCAATTCTGCCAATTCATTTTCCAAACGAGTCGGCGCACCGAAACTCGTTCCATTTTGCATCGTTGCTACTACTTTTTCATATACCGCTGGGTGATTATGTCCTAAAATAAGCGGACCCCAACTGCAACAAAAATCAACAAACTCATTATCATCTTCGTCCCAAATACGGCATCCATCTCCTTTTTTGATGAATAACGGCGAACCATCCACCGATTTGAAAGCCCTTACAGGGGAATTTACCCCACCTGGAAAATAATTTTTCGCAGTCGCAAATAAAGATTCTGATACCGTAGTTTTCATAAAGAGAAAATTTGAATTTGTAGGGGTAAATTTAGGGAATAATAATGGGATTGAATATTGATTTTTGAAATTTCCTCCCTCAATAAAGGATTATGAAGGGTGAAAAATTAATCATTAAAAATTCAACATTAAGATTTATTATTAACCCTTTTCCATTATTCCATTACCTATTTTTCCCTTACGAATTGTATCTTTGAAGATTGTTCCTCGTTAAAGGAATAAATTGATTTGTTTACATTATAAAAAATATATGGAAAATTCGTTAGCATTCGCGCAACAACAAGACGCAAACGACTCGTTGAGAGGATTCAGAGACCGTTTTTTAATGCCTACTTTTCACCAAAATCAGGTACGTTATTTCACTGGAAATTCATTAGGATTACAACCTACATCTACTGCATCGTACATTCAACAAGAATTAGATGATTGGGCAAAATGGGGAGTTGAAGGTCACTTTCACGGAAAACGTCCTTGGTTCAGTTACCACGAAAATTTAACGGAAAAAATTGCAAAAGTTGTTGGTGCTAAACCAATTGAAGTTGTTGTAACGCATTCATTAACAACGAATATCCATTTATTGATGGTTTCGTTTTTCGAACCAAAAGGGAAACGTAAAAAAATCATTTGTGAAGCGAAAGCGTTTCCAAGTGACCAATATGCGTTAGAATCTCAAATCAAATTCCACAACTTGGATTTAGCGACAGATTTAATCGAAATCGCTCCAAGAGAAGGTGAACATACCATCCGTGAAGAAGATATTTTAGCAAAAATTGCCGAAACTGGTGAAGAACTTGCTTTGGTAATGATTGGTGGGGTAAACTACTACACTGGTCAGTTATTTGATATGAAAAAAATCACTGAAGCGGCTCACGCTGTAGGTGCATATGCAGGATTTGACTTGGCACACGCAGCAGGTAACATTCACTTGAAATTAAACGAGTGGAATGTAGATTTCGCTGCTTGGTGTTCTTATAAATATTTAAACTCATCTCCGGGTGGAGTTTCTGGAATGTTTGTTCACGAAAGACACGCAAACAGACCTGAATTGAAACGTTTTGCAGGATGGTGGGGACATAACAAAGACGTACGTTTCTTAATGGAACCAGGTTTCCAACCTATGCCAGGTGCAGAAGGATGGCAGTTGAGTAATGCTCCTGTATTAGGAATGGCTGCTCACCTTGCTTCCTTGGATATTTTTGATGAGGCAGGAATGGAAAATTTGTGCCAAAAAAGAGATGCCTTAACAGGATATTTAGAATTTATCATTGATGATATTTCAGCAAGAAACAAAGATTTGTGTACGTTTGAAATTATCACTCCAAGAGATAAAACAAAACGTGGGGCACAATTGTCTATGTTAGTACACGGAAAAGGAAAAGCAATCTTTGACAAATTAAGCGATGCAGGTGTAGTTGCAGATTGGCGTGAACCAAATGTAATTCGTTTGGCTCCTGTTCCATTATACAACTCTTTTGAGGACGTTTATTATTTTGGTAAACACCTTGAAGATGCGATTATTGCATTAGGATAATTATTCCCGATTCCCACTTAAAAAGAGATTTAAATGAAAAAAGTAGCAGTAGTAGGCGCAGGATTAGCAGGTAGTTTACAAGCAATCTTGATGGCAAAAAAAGGATATGAAGTATCTGTTTTTGAACGTAGACCCGATTTGAGAAAAGCAAAATTAATTGCTGGTAAATCAATCAACTTGGCCTTATCAAACAGAGGATGGAAAGCCTTGGAATTAGCAGGAATTGCGGACGATATTCGCGAGATTGCTATTCCTATGTACAAACGTTGTATGCACGCGTTAGATGGTACACTTACTTACCAACCATACGGAAAAGAAGATGAAGCAATTTACTCTGTTTCACGAGGGGGATTGAACCAAAAGTTGATGAATTTAGCGGACCAATATCCTTCTATTTCATATCATTTTAACCGTAAGTGTGCTGATATTGATTTGTCAACCACTACTTTGACTTTTGACAACTCTGAAACTGGAGAAAGAGAAAAACATCAAGTAGATAAAGTATTCGCAACAGATGGTGCATTTTCGGCTGTGCGTATGCGTATGCAAAAGAGTACGATGTTTGACTACTCTCAAAAATACTTGGATCACGGATACAAAGAATTAGTTATTCCTGCTAACGAAGACGGGACACACAAATTAGACAAAAACTGTTTACATATTTGGCCAAGAGGAGAATTTATGATGATTGCCTTGGCGAATTTGGATGGAAGTTTTACTTGTACCTTGTTCTTCCCTATGAAAGGAGAAGTATCGTTTGAAAGTTTACAAACAAGAGAACAAGTTTCAGACTTCTTCGACAAAACGTTCCCAGATGCAGTTGAAATGATGCCTACATTGTTAGATGATTATTTCGGTAACCCAACATCTACGTTGATTATGGTTCGTTGTACACCTTGGAATTACAAAGATGATGTTGTATTAATTGGTGATGCAGCGCACGCAATCGTACCTTTCTACGGACAAGGAATGAACTGTGCATTTGAAGATTGTACGGTTTTCCACGAAATGCACGAAGAAGCAAATGGAAATTGGGATGGGTTATTAGGAAGATTTTCAGACAGACGTGTTCCAGAAGGAAATGCTATTTTGGATTTAGCATTACAAAATTATGTGGAAATGCGTGACCTAACTGCTGATCCAAACTTCTTGTTACAAAAGAAAATTGAAGCAAAATTCAGCAAACTATATCCTGAAAAATGGATACCGCTTTATTCACAAGTTACTTTTAGTCATATACCTTACAGTCAAGCGATTCAAAACGGGAAAAAGCAAGACGAAATTATGGCTGAAATCTTAAAAATGGACAACATTCACGAAAATTGGGATAACCAAGAAGTAATAGATAAATTATTATCGTTAGTAAAATAAATCACATGAGAGCGACCCTTGTTATACTTCTTTGCTTTGTTTTTGTTCAAGCTTCTTTTGGACAACGTAGAAAAAATATGATGGGAGGTGCTCGTGATTATAGACCTTTAAGTAATTATGGCTCGCAGATAAGTGTAGGGGCTACCTACACTTATGGAAAGTCAACAAATATTGACATAGATAGTCGTACAACTCTCAATTTTATACCTAAAGGTAGACTAGGTTTTTATGGTGATATAGGTACCTCCTATTTTACACCAAGTGACCGTGGGGGTATTTATGGTTTGTTAGTTAAATATGTAGATTGGGGAATTGGTGGTTCATTAGTTGGAGGATTAGAAACTATAAATTTTTTAAACAAAACTTCCAATCTAACTACTTATTTTGCTGATGGAAAATTTTATCATTACTCAGTAGTAGGAAGGTTAACATTTCATCATATGTTTTATATTCCCAAAACAGGAGTATTTATGGACAATGGTTTAGGTTTTAATGTAAATTACACAGGTTTAAACTTTAGCTCCTATTCCGTATCAAATGATGCATTAGTTAATGCCGGAGTAAAACAAGAATTCGCTGATCGTTTAATGGCACAACTACATTATAATGTTGGCTTTGGTTTTCGTTTAAAACGTGGTAGTTATTGTATACCAAGTGTGCAATTACCAATTGTGGGTATTTACGAATGGAATCAAGGTAGTGCTCGTTTTGATTGGTTTTCAAGCCATTATTTACCTGTAATTTTCAAAATCAAATTTGTACGTTTATTCACCAAACAAACTGGTGGATGCGATAGCTTCGGGACTGATGAAGACCGCAAACGCAACGAAGAGTATATGCAGAATAAATAGACCTATAAACTATAGAACTTTTTTGATTTTTACTTTAATTTCATAACTCATATATTTTATATACAGAGCATTTATTAAAATGTAAATCAATGTTATATAGAAGTTTCTTGTTCGACATTCCCAAACAAAAAAGTCATACAAATAATAACTGGGGATTATAAAGATTGGGATATATAAAATGTTTATTATTTTATTTCCATTACTTTTTTCTTTTTCAATTTTCAGAAAAAATAATGCAAATAAAAAGAAGGAATAAACTAGATATACCAAAATAGATTGAATTATATCATCTTTAATATTCTCTGATTCTGAACATATTTCACCTTGAAATGGTGGAAAATTTTTTAAGATAAAAAAGGACAAAAAAAACATTACTACTGTTGAAAGTAGTAATGATCTATAAAATAATAAGAGTTGGAATTTCATTAAAACCTAAACGTCACTCCACCCATAATTTGGAATGCTTGCACAGGGTATTTATACCATCTGAAATATTGTTGTGCTGCTACGTTGTTGCATTGTAAAAAGGCTGAAACACGATTTGTATATCGGTATTCAACACCTACGTTAGCATCAACAATAAATCCTAAATCTTTGGCAATTTGATTGTCTTCGATAGTCGTTTTTGCCTCTGTGCTATCATACACTAATGCTTTTCTTCCTCCTTCACCGTTAACATCAAGGGTGAAAATAAATTTGTTTTGTAACACATAAGTTCCACGAACAATGAACTGATAAGTTGGTAAGTTCCAAGCATAACTGTTGTGTTTAATCATACTGTAATTGAAAAAACGACCCGTTGCATCTACTTTGATTTTTTCGTTCAACTGATATGCTGCGGTTGCTTCTGCTGAAAAGATATTCATCGTATCGTAGATGGCTCTAAACTGGTTCAAATTACGGTGCACTGTGTTACTATCCGACACAAATAATGCTTTGTTTCTCACCTCTGAATAATTAGCACACACATTAAACTCTAATTGTTTGGTAATAATCCCTCGAACACCTAAATAAGCATTGTAAGGTGTACTTTCATTGCGTAATTCTGGGTTCGATTGTAAGAATGGATTTTGTGTAGCAAGCGATTTAAATGTTCCTTGTTTCATTCCCCCTTTTACTCCTACATACGGAATAATTAGGTTATCAAACATTGCATATTTGATATCTAACATAGGATATAATGCTACCAATGTAGATACGTTTTTAGTCAATGACATTGTAATATCAACACCAACTTGTGCTTTTAGTTTTTTACCCGCAAATAACGAAGTGATGTTTGGTTTTAAAGACAAAAAGGTATTCGTATAATCTACTGCTGTATCGATAGCATTTAACTTATTTCCTGTAGTTCCATACACAAATTGGTTATGAAAAGCATTCACATCAATGGCAAAAACCTCTCTTCCTTTACGGTACCAAAAACTATTGATGGAAGAAATTGTGTTTTCATTTCCGAACCAATTATCAGTTACAGGTTTGTCTTTGAAATTCGCAAAATCCACAGAGATTAAATAGTTTAAACGTAAACTATCCATTTTATGTGAGTGGAATTTAATTCCTCCTCCTATTTCTTTAAAACGTTGTGCTATACTGTCTTTGCTTGCATCTGGGCGCATTACTCCATAACGATTAACCCCGTAATTATTGAAACGGAAATCACCTAAAATAGAGTAATTCAATTGTTTGATACCACCAAATAAATTGTAATTTGTTCTATCAAAATGTGCTGGTGCATAGTTCTTTAAATCACCAAACGAACTGATGTGTTTAATATTTGCCCCATACACATATTTACGAGAACGAGTATTGTTATAATACACCTCACCAAAAGGCATCACTGGCGAACCAATTCCAACTTTCACGTATCCATTATACAATTTCAACATTTTGTTTTCAGACAATTTCACATTCGCCGGAACGATAGGTTCTGTTGTGATAGAAGTCTCATATTTCAATGCCATCATTGGATATTCAACCACTTTGTAATTTACAACTGTATCAATCAAACGTGGTTGCGAACCAATACGCACAGAAGGTTCAACCTCACGTTTAATTTTTGATGTCAGAATTAACGTGGAAGTTGAGTCATCGATATAATCTGTTTTATTTTTTTGAGCAAAATTCCACACGGAAATGCTAACCAAAACAAGTAGTGTAAGTATCTTTTTCATTATTTCGTTTCGTTTTCAGGTTGAATTTCAATAATATCTTCTACAATTGGTGCGGCTTCTGTCTCATCGATTTCTATTTCCGCAGGAATATCTTCTGTTTTAGGCGCTTCTTCCACTTTAGGTGCTTTCAATTGCATTAACTCTTCTAATTGTTGTTTTGCCTGTGAAAGAATTCCATCTTCTTGGTGTGGGTAGTTCATAATGATGGTATTCAAATCTTGTTCTGCTTTGAATAAATCATTTTTCTCAATGTTCAATTTAGATTGAAGTAAATAAGCTTTTGCTATCCAATAGTCATATTGAGGTTTCATCTCCATCACATATTGTATAGCTAATTCTGTTTTTGGCCAATCTTTTTCGTTATAGGCAATTTCTGCCAAGAAATAACGTGCTTCTGCTCCAAATTCAGTAGAGGTATTCTCATTTACCCATTGTAAAGCAGCTCGTGATTCAGGGTATTTTCCAATGTGGAATGAGGAAATTCCTTTCGCAAATTGAGCCTCTAACTTAATGTTTGGATTTAATTGCTGCGATGTTAACACCTTTTCAGCATAAGAATTCGCATTCGACCAATTTTCCAATAAGAAATGACAACGCATTAAACCAATGTTTGTGTTTTTAATCACATCTGGCTTGGTGGTTACATTTTCTAATTTGGTGTAGTAAGTCAAGGCATCTTCATATTTTTTCGCATTGTAAAAATGACGAGATACACGGATAGCAGCCAATTCAGAGAAATCAGTTACTGGTCCGTCTAACATTTCACGATAAATTTTAACCGCTGTATCTTCGTGTTTTAATTGGAAGTGAGCATTTGCTAAATACGATTTCACTTCAATCGCATATTTTCCTTGCGGGAATTTACCGATGTATTTTTCTAACGCAGGTATTGCTTTTACATAGGCGCTATCCAAATATGGGTCAAGTCCTGTGTTGTAGTAAATCTCTTCTGCTTCGTCTTTCGAGAATTCAGCACAATCGTACTGTGCAACCACAGATTCAACACGTTCAGGTTGTCCTAATTTTTTATACAAGTTGATTAACCCTTTCACCGCATCTGCACATGTGTTTCTGTTACTACTATACTTGTCTAAAACAATTTTATAATAGTTTTCAGAGGTTGCATACTCTTCTTTTTTCAAATAAATATCCGCTAATTGAATCAACGCATCTTTCACTAACATCGATTCTGGATATTCCTTCATAATACGCTCAAAATACGTACTTGCTTTTTCTTCATTTGGTACCAATCGATAGGTTAAACCGATTTCATATAAACTGTTTAGTAAATATTTAGATTGTGGATACGTTTGGATTAAGTTTTCTAAACGAGAAATTTTATTATTCAAATCACCTTTACCGTTTTTCAAACCATATGTTTTTGCCATAAAAAACAAGGCTTGATCTTCGTAACCTGCTTTCATATTGAATGCTTCTTGGTAATTACGAATAGCTTGATCATTGGCATCAGTTAAATAATATGCATCCGCCAAACGCATATAGGCATCTAATTTTTTCTCTACCGTTCCTTTGTTTTTACTTTCTTGTAAATACATTTTAAAGGATTCGATGACGTTTTGATAATCTTGTTTTGCTAAATAAGCATATCCCAAATTATAATAAGCATCTGCTCTTAAATCAGATAAATACGTGTTGTGGAAATCAAGGAAACTTTTATAACTTTCGATTGCTTTGCTGAAATTATCAGTCAATAAATACGATTCAGAAACCCAATATTTTGCTTTTGCTGAAATGTTAATATCCACCGGATGTTTGTCCACTTTTTCAAATGCTTCGATTGCCTTGTAGTAGTTTTGTTTTAAGAATAACTCAACCCCACGGTTAAAAGCGATAATCTGATAAGCGCTCCCCAATTTGATATCCATTTTAGCAATTTTATCCAATGATTTTAAGGCTTCATCGTAATTGCTTGTTTGGGTGTAAACGTTTACCAAATACTCATACACGTCGCTTTTTCTCTCCGAATTTGGATATTTAGTAACAAATTGTGTTAAGGCTCTCTGTGCTTCGTTGAATGGGTTTACGTCTAATTTATAAGATAATACAGCAAAATTATACAACGCATCTTCTTGTACTTTCGGACGACTATCTATCGTAGAACATACCTCAAAAGCTTTACGAGCCGCAGCGTTATCCCCTTTTTTCATATAGACCTCTCCAATGTGATATAAAGCCATCTGACCCATATCATCTTTGGTTTGTGCTACTTTATCAAACAACTTAATTGCTTTATCGTAATTTCCCGATTTGAAATACGAATATCCTAATTGATAATCTTCTGAACGCGATGTTTTTTGCGATTTAGTATAATTTTCAAGGTAAACCGAAGCCTCATCGTATTTACCTATTTTATAATAAGAATCTCCGATGATTTGATTTACCTGTCGTTGGTTTGCTTTACTCACACTATCCGTTAAAGTTGAAGCAAATTGTGTAACCTCTTGGTATTTTCCTTGTTGGTAATAAATTTGACAGATGTAATACGGAACGATGTTTGCGTATTTGTTTTCACTTTTCAATTTCAAGAAACCATCCAATGCTGTTTGATAAGACTTATCTTGGTAGGAAATATGAGAATAGTAATACAGCGCAGGAGCACCATATTGTGATTTACTCCCTTTTACTTCATAGAAAGCATTGCGTGCCTCTGTGTATTTTTTCAACTGGAAATGAGCATATCCCAATTTGAAATAAAACTCTTCTCTCAAATTCGAAGGAATGTCTTTCTTTTCCAATTTTGATAACCATTGAATGGTCGTCTTGTAATCTTTTTTATTGTAATAATACAATCCTAATTTGCAGTAAATCGTAGATTGAAAAATGTTTTCAGGATAATTTCGGATAAACTCCTCCATCATCGGTACTGCGTCATTTTGTTGCAATTCTAACGCAGACATTGCTTCATAATACAAGGCTTTGATGTACGTCGGGTCATTCTTTTGGGTACATTTATCAATGTACGTGCGGAATTCCTGACGTGCAGCGCCATATTGTTCTTTCTCAAACAAGTCTTGCGCACGTTGAAAAACAACAAACTCATTGGTATATTTAGCAGTCATTTGTGCGCTAATCGGCAAAACAACCAATAAGGATAGTATAACCAATAATCGGTTCATATAATTACAGTTTTTTGGAAAGGTAAAATTAGAATGCTTTGAAATGGCGTTTCATCAACATTTCAAAAGTTTTAAACGTAAACGTGTTAAGATAAACTTTTAGTGTGTTTACAGAGCGATAAAAAAATGATGAATTTTATCGTGCTAAAAAATAATCAATCGTGGGACAAGTTATTTCTATTCAAAACGCAACGATATTTCAACGTGAAAAAATGGTATTGAAAGATGTAAACCTTTCTTTATCAGAAAATGAAATCGTTTATATCATCGGAAAAACAGGTACTGGTAAAAGTAGTTTACTGAAAATGCTTTACGGTGAAATTGGATTAAATGAAGGAACTGGTACCGTAGTTGGTTTTGATTTAAAGCAATTAAAAAAATCGGATGTTCCAATGCTTCGCCGAAAAATCGGGATTGTTTTTCAAGATTTTCAATTATTGACAGATAGAAGTGTGGGTGATAATTTACGTTTTGTATTAAAGGCTACGGGTTGGAATGACAAAGCGCAAATTGAGCAACGTGTTTCAGAAGTGCTTGCTATTGTTGGATTAGAAAACAAAATCAACATTATGCCTTACGCTTTGTCGGGTGGTGAACAGCAACGTATTACAATTGCACGTGCATTGTTAAATAAACCGGAATTGATTTTAGCGGACGAACCAACAGGAAATTTAGATCCGGAAACGTCAGAAGAAATTATGCGTGTGTTAATGACGATTGCCGAAGAACAAAAAACGGCTGTTTTAATGGCTACACACGATATGTCTATTGTAGATAAATTTCCTCACCGAGTATTACGTGTAGAACACAATACGATTAAAGAAGTAGAGAGTTTAAGTGCATTTGACCCATTCAACGCAAAATTCTAAAATGGCTTCCAAAAACGCGTTTATTTTTATTTTCATAACCATTGTTATCGATTCTACGGGATTAGGAATTATCATTCCTTCTCTTCCTTCATTGGTTGCCGAAGTAGCACACGTAAGCATTGACGATTCAGCAAATTATTATGGTTTGATTTTAGGAAGTTATGCTTTTATGCAATTCCTTTTTTCACCTATAATAGGTTCGTTAAGTGACAAATATGGTCGTCGTCCTATTTTGTTGATGTCTTTATTCGGATTGGGAATTGATTATGTCTTTATGTATTTCGCACCGAGTTTAGTTTGGTTAGTAATTGGTAGATGTTTGTCGGGAATGTTTGGAGCAAGTTTTACCACTGCATCAGCATACATTGCAGATATCTCTACCCCTGAAAACAAAACTCGTAATTTCGGTATGGTAGGTGCTGCCTTTGGTATCGGATTTATTATCGGTCCTGCCATCGGTGGATTATTAGGAAATTTTGATATTCGTGCTCCATTTTTATTTGCAGCAGGATTATCGTTGTTGAATTTGATTTATGGAACGATTGTACTTAAAGAGTCACTTTCGCTAGAAAATCGTCGTGAATTTTCGTGGAAACAAGCCAATCCAGTTGGAGCGTTTTTCGATTTAAAAAAATACAAAAGTTTTGCCCTTGTTTTTGTGGTATTATTCCTTCTTTATATGGGTGGTATGGCAATTCATTCTACGTGGAATTATTACACGATTGAAAAATTTCAATGGAATATCAATGATGTAGGATTGTCACTTGCAGCAGTAGGTGTTTGCATTGCAATTGTACAAGGTGGTTTAGCAGGGAAAATTTCAGCCAAATTCGGAAATGAAAAAACAGCCTTAATAAGTATGGGACTGACCTTTATCACGATGAATGCCATTGCGTTTGCAACACACAGTTGGATGTTGTATTTGTTTATGTTGCCTTATGCTTTTTCAGGATTATCAGACCCTGCAATTCGTGCAATAATGTCTAATAAAACCTCTGAAAGTGAACAAGGTGAATTACAAGGTGTGATTACAAGTATATTGAGTATCGCTGAAATTATAGGGCCACCACTGATGATGGTCATCTTTCATTTTTCAGCACGCTTAAAGGAACCAATGTATGGTATGCCTTTTATTGTGGGAAGTATTTTTATATTGTCGGCTGTATTTCTATTTAGAAGAATAGTAAGCACAAAATAATTACTGTTTTTTCACATTTACTGCCTTCATCCCTTTTTGTCCTTTTGCTTTTTCAAACGTTACTCTGTCGTTTTCAGCAATCGTTTCGGATAAATCGTGTACGTGTACAAATATGTTTTCTTGGGTTACCAAATCCTTGATAAATCCGTATCCTTTTTGTTCGTTGTAGAAAGTAACTTTTCCTGTACAAACAGTATCAATATCTTCACGTTTTGGAACACCGATTTCGATAGAAGATGCTTTTACTTCATCTTTTTTTGTTCTTTCGATTGGCGTGTCTGAAATGTGTCCGTATGCATCTACATACGCAATCATATTGTCTAATCCACCTCCTTTTGAATTAGCTTTACGCTCTTCTTTGCGGATTAACTTGTCTTTTCTTTTTTTGATTTTTTTGTTTTGGTTTTCTTTTTTGTTAAACGTTTCTTGAGATTTAGCCATCTATTAAATGAATTTTGGTTAAGATATAATTGTTTATGTTTAATAAATACACATTATACCTTGAATAGAGACTACGCGAAATATAATTGCAAAAAGCAAACACGAATAGTGTAAAGGTACGACATTTATTCCTCTCTATTTGGAAAGCATCGAAATGTTACAAACATTTTACCTGCTATCTACGCCGTATGTGTTTCTAAAAATGCCTTCCACAATTGCTGTTGGCTTTCATTCATTACCCTTGGGAATTTATTTTGAGCCCCTAATTTTCCTGATTTCTCCATAAAATCATAAAACATATTATATGATTTTCTCATTGTATTTTTTAATTTGATAACTTAAAAACAATCAATTTACTATCTATTAAATTTGCAGGATTGTTAGGGTCTTTAACTTGAACATCTGAAATACTTAAATTCGGATTACCCAAGTTTTCAATTCTGTTTTTGCTGTCAGTCGGGAACGAGTTGTATTTATTGGTCGGTATAATCGCAACTAGTTCAAAAGTGTCGCCCGTAGTATGTAAATAGTTGAAAACACGTCTAGGGTTTTGTATCTGCCACATTCCACGAATTCTTAAATTGGTAATTCCTAATGGGTCAACTCTGTTTACTCTACCTAATTCATTTGTTTCTGCAAGTTCAACATTTGGAATTTCATTTATTCCTTCTGTAATTTTTTGCTTTATAACTTGATACGTTTCGTGATTGGCCGCATAAATGTTTCCGTAAACCATCCACAAGGATTTAATACTGTCATCTGTTGTATGACCAACACAGTAAATCAAATCTTTCTCTATCCATTCTTCACAAGTTCTGCAAGATTGCGTAATCATATTACTACTCACTTGAACTGTTGCTTTTGGATAAGAACTATTCAATGCTAAGTCGCTATTTGCACTTTGAGTTTTCTTAACTTCAATAGCATCACCTTGACGAATCATTATGTCGGGTGGATGATTTTGATTTCCAAGCCAAGAATATACTTCGTTAAATCTTGTGTTTTTAACCTGTTCGTTTTCTTCTTGAATTGTGTTGGCAAAAGCATCTTTAACAAATAATTCGAGTGCTTCACCAACACTGTTGGCTCTATTTCTTGCTGTGTAATGATTGCTAATTTCAATAACTGGGTTATTCGCAATATTTACTATTGCCTCTAAAATATTTGTCATACTGCTACTGCTTCTCGTTTTTCAATGTTTAATTCTCTTGATGTAGAGTTTTGTTTTAGTTGTTGCTTTATTGTCTCAGCAAGAAATTTTGCTAGATTAATAGGAACAGCATTTCCAATCATTTTATAGCCTGCTGGAACACTTGTGTAGTGGAAGATGAAATCATCTGGAAAAGTCTGAATTCTTGCACATTCTCTAACGCTCAATCGTCTGTATAAATGTTCTTTTCCTGGAACAAAAACTCTTATATTTTGCTCAATAAATTTCATTTTTGGTGCTTGTGGATGAATAGGGGCGTGTCTGCCACCTGCTTGAATTGTAAATGATTGTTCATCCCAACTTCTAACTCTATTTCTTGACATAAAAATTGTAGAAAAATCACCAATCATATATTCGTGATTTGGCAGAGCACATTTTTCTCCGTTGGTTTTGTTATATTGTAATGCAGGTAAAACATTGTCCTTTAAATCGTAAATGGTTTCTTGAAGTGTTAATTTAGGAAAGTTAGGTTTTTGAAATTGATATTTAAAACCTAAGTCTTTACGAATACCTACAAAAATTACACGCTTTCTATCTTGTGGTACGTTGTAATCACAAGCATTAACCATTTCAAAAGAGAGTTCGTAACCAACTCCTGCATTTCTGAACATTTCTTTTATGTTTTCTAATGCTTCTGAATGTCTGCCCAAAAGCATTCCGCTAACATTTTCAGCAAGAAAAAATTTAGGTTGTTTCGCTTCTAAAATTCTTATGAAATCGTAAAAGAGTTGTCCTCTTTTATCTTCAATTCCCTTCATTGCACCTGCTTCGCTCCAACTTTGGCAAGGTGGTCCACCAATTATTCCATCACATTCAGGAACATCATCAGCAGGAATATTTACTAAACTTCTTCTGTCAAGAATTGTGTGTGGATGATTTTTTTCATACGTTTCCCAAATTTCTTTGTCGTATTCATTTGCCCAAATAACATTAAAACCTGCTTTTTGAAAACCAAGGTCTAAACCTCCTGCTCCTGCGAAAAATGATACTATGTTCATATTGTTGTAAGACTTTTTGATTTTAAATATTCAACTTTTTGTTCTGCTAAAAACAGAGTTTCACTATCGCAATTGTTTTCATAAATTTTTTTTGCAATAATGTCGCTAAAAAATTCAGTTCTCAATTTTGCTATGTCAAGTTTGAAAACATTTGCTAAAAGATTGAGACGTTTTTCGTCAAACTCTCTTTTGTTGTTTTCAATTTTACTAAGGTTTGCAGAGTCTAAGTCAAGTTTGGCTGCGAGTTGAGTTAGTGTCAATTCGTTTTCTGTCCGAAGTCGTTTTATATATTCTCCAAATGTTTCTTTCATTTGACTTGTCGTTTTTTGACAAAAATACAATAATTTTAATTGTCATATGTTTTTAAACAATAAAATGACTTGCGTATTAGAAAATACCAAATGTCTAATTTGGAAAGTTATCTTTTTACTGGGCTATATCTACGCCGTATGTGTTTCTAAAAATGCCTTCCACAATTGCTGTTGGCTTTCATTCATTACCCTTGGGAATTTATTTTGAGCCCCCAATTTTCCTGATTTCTCCATAAAATCATAAAACATATTAGACGAAACAAACGAAACCGTTGGAATAGGTAAAGTATATTTTCTCACAGATTTATAATCGTCGTTTAAGTCTGCTAAATATCCATCTAATGTTTTCTGAAACAATTCATTGTCTATCTTTTTATCCAAAGAAATAAACCATTGGTGTTGATACGATTGTTTGTCTGAACATACTGTAAATTCTTCTACACAACACGCTAATTTTTCCCCTGTTAAACGCAAGGCTTCGTGCATATTTTCCAACGATAAATGTTCCCCCGTAACGGATAAGTATTGTTTGGTTCTCCCAGTAATTTTTATTTCACGTTGCTTCACATTTGTAAATTGCACCGTATCTCCCAATAAATAACGCCACAAACCAGCATTCGTAGAAATTACCAAGGCATAATTCACCCCTTCTTGAACTTCATCTAATGTCAGTGCAAAATGAGGGTCTTTTACATTTCCTTCCTCATCAAAATAGGTAGGATTAAAAGGTATAAATTCGAAGAAAATACCATTGTTCAACAATAACTGCATCGATTTGTTGTTCAGATAATGTTGGTAACCAAAATATCCTTCGCTAGCAAGATAGGTATCAAATAGATACAAAGGTTTGTCACACACTTGATTTAAACGACGAGAATACGGTTCAATAAAAACACCCCCGTGAATGTACACCTTTAAGTTTGGCCACATTTCGTGAATAGAAGATAATTTGTAATGTTTTACGAGTTCTTCGAGGAGCAATACACACCAACTCGGAATTCCTGCGATGATGCCAATATCCCATTTAGGTGCCTCTTTAATAATCAGTTCTAATTTTTTATTCCACTCTTTGAGGTCGGTAATTTTTTTCCCTGGACGGGTAAAAGGACTAGCGACTTTTTTGGTATGTTTTTTTAAAATTCCACTTAAATCGCCTTGAAAATAAATCTCTTTGTCTTCCAACAACGTGGACCCACCAACCACCAACACTTGTTTTTGGTAAAATTCATCATCCAAAGGTAATTGACAAAGTGTAGCGATTTGTTTGATACTTGTTTTTTGAAACGAACGTATCGTTTGTTTAGATACCGGAATTTGTTTGCTAGGTGCACCTGTTGTACCCGATGAAAGTGCAAAAAAGCGCATTTTTCCTGGCCAAATCACATTTTTTGTTCCTTGCAACGTTTTGTAAAGCCATTGTTCGTAAAATTGATTGTAAGTGACAATGGGAACCTTTTCCTGAAAAGAACTAACCATTCCTGGTTGATCATAGATATTTTTAAATCCATAGGATTTTCCAACCTCGGTTTTACGTGATTTTTTAAGTAAAGAAAAAAGCGTTTCTATTTGTAAATCAAAGGATAAATCTTTTTTAAAGGAACGTTTGTACTGGATATTTGCCGTTGTATGAACTAATTTCCCGATAAATTTCATAGTATATCAATTTGTTGTAATCGTACAACAAAAATGAAAGTATTCCTTTCTCGAAATGTTATAGCGAGGTTAAATAATGATTTTGTGAATGTTATAAATCGTTTAAAATTTGTTAACCTAGATTTTTTCCACAAAAAAATTCATATAAAATCAATCGGAATTTATAATTTTGTGTACATTTATACAGTTACGTTTTTACACTTAAATAAAAACCTATGAATCACAAAGTATTTATTGTACCTCACGATTTTACACCGGTAGCGGATGTTGCTTTAAATCATGCACTTGAGACTGCAAAAATTGTCAATGCACGTATTTATTTATTACACGTTGTTGGTAAAACAAAAGAAATCGACGAAGCAGAGGCGAAGTTGAAAAAGATTATTGACAAATTAGATACAACTATCGATATTTTCCCAACTGCTCGTGTAGGGAATATTTTTGAAGATATAGGTGATTTCGCAGCAGAGCACCACGCTGAATTGATCTTTATGGGTACTCACGGAGTAAAAGGATGGCAAAACTTAACTGGTAGTCGTGCCTTGAAAGTGATTGCACACTCTGAAGTTCCATTCATCGTAGTTCAAGGAAAAGAAATCGGTTCTACTGGTTACGATTCTATTGTTGTTCCGTTAGACTTAAACAAAGAGACAAAACAAAAATTAGGATACGTTGCTAACTTGGCAAACTATTTTAATTCTCACGTTCACGTGGTTATTCCAGATGAAACGGATGATGTATTCCGTGCGCAAATTAAAGTAAATATCAAATTTGCTCAAAAATTCTTCAGTGAAAGAAATGTGAATTACGATATCTCTTTCTTAAATCCAAGTCATTTCGAGAAAGAAGTATTGAAACACGCTGAAGCAATCAATGCTGACTTAATCACAATTATGAACTTAAACAAAGCGAATATCTTCTCTAGTTTAGTTTCTAATCCAGAAGAATACTTGTTAACAAACGAGGCAAATATTCCAATTTTGATTTTAAATCCTGAAAGAAGAATTTCATCTTTCTCATTAGGATAGGAAATATAGATTTTTGAATGATTAAGGGACTTTTAAAGTCCCTTTTTTGTTTTGTATGAAGTTGGGTGAGAATGTCCTCCCCCCTGCCCCCCTCCGAAGGGGGAAACGATAGGACGTCAACTAAATTCAGTCAAAAATTAATATTTGTGAGTGGATTTAAATCTTCCCCCTTTTAGAGGAAGAAACGAAAGGGCATCAATTAAAT
>JBILUY010000151.1:0-6322 GCA_044370735.1 Crocinitomicaceae bacterium
AGGAAAAGCAACTTTGTTTGTTAAAGACGATGGAATACTTGCAGGTGTTGATTTAGCAGTGAGAATTTTTAGAAAATATGATCCTTCGTTAGAAGTAGATGTTCGTATTATTGATGGGACACCTGTAAAAAAAGGGGATATTGCTTTTACGGTTACAGGTTCATCTCGTTCTATTTTAGCTACTGAAAGATTGGTGTTAAATTTTATGCAACGAATGAGCGGTATTGCAACCCAAACCAATAAGATTGTTACACTTTTGGAAGGGACAGATACTCGTTTGTTAGATACACGTAAAACGACTCCTTGCATTCGTTATATGGAAAAATGGGCTGTTCGTATTGGTGGGGGAGAAAATCACCGTTTTGCATTGTATGATATGATTATGTTGAAAGACAATCATATTGATTATGCAGGTGGTATCAAACCTGCAATTGAAAGAACACAAGCCTATTTAAAAGAATCAGGGAAAAATTTAAAAGTGGAAATTGAAGTAAGAGATTTTAACGAATTAAATCAAGTGCTTGAAATTGGAGGAGTGGATCGTATTATGTTGGATAATTTTACAGTTGAACAATTGGAAGAAGCATTGAAATTAATTCCATCTCATTATGAAACTGAAGCGTCAGGAGGTATTACGATTGAAACAATCAGAGATTATGCTGAAACAGGGGTAGATTTCATTTCTGTTGGAGCATTAACACATAGCTTTAAAAGCTTGGATTTGAGTTTAAAAGCAGAGTTTGATAAGTAAGGTGTAAAAACCTTACTTCAACTTCTCGTTGTTTTTATGTCTTTCACTATCTCTTCCTGTTTTTTTATCGAGATTTTTCTGTAAAGCTTCCTCTAAATCAACGCCCGTTTGGTTTGCTAAACAAATTAGTACAAATAGTACATCAGCAAGTTCGTCACCTAAATCTTTATTTTTATCACTTTCTTTTTCAGATTGTTCTCCATAGCGTCTTGCTATAATTCGTGCAACTTCACCCACTTCTTCTGTAAGCATGGCCATATTGGTTAATTCGTTAAAATAACGTACACCAACGGTTTTAATCCATCTGTCTACAATCTGTTGTGCTTCTTTGATTTCCATTATTCTTTATTTTTAGAATCGATGATAATTGTTACTGGTCCATCATTAGTTAACGAGACTTTCATATCTGCTCCAAAAGTTCCTGTTTGAACAGGAATTCCTGTTTCTCTTAGTGAGTTGATGAATTGCTCATAAAGTGGAATGGCAATTTCTGGTTTTGCAGATTGAATAAAACTTGGTCTGTTTCCTTTTTTCGTTGAGGCAAATAGGGTAAATTGACTAATTAATAAAATTTCACCTTTTATATCGATAATTGATAAATTCATTTTTCCATCTTCATCACCAAAAACTCGTAGGTTGATAATTTTTTGAGTTAACCATTGTATATCCTCCTGATTGTCTTCCGGGCAGATACCGACCAAGATCATATACCCTTTGTTAATTTGACCTGTAACTTGTGAGTCAATAGAAACAGACGCTTCAGAAACACGCTGAATAACAACCCTCATATTCTTGTTGATTAAAATTCTTTTTTGCGGTGGATTTCACTTTCGTCTTCCGTCATTAATTGGATGTAAGTATTGTAACGTGAAGGAGATATTTCATTTTTTTCTACCGCTGCTTTGATTGCGCAATGTGGTTCGTTTAAATGCTGGCAATTATGGTATTTACATTCGCCTAACAAATCGCGCATTTCAGGAAAATAGTGTGAGATAACTTCTTTCTCTAATCCAGTAATCCCGAAAGCTCTAATTCCTGGAGTATCTATGATGTAACCTCCCGAAGAAAGTTCATGCATTTCGGCAAAAGTAGTTGTATGTTGACCTTGTTGGTGATATTCAGAAATCTCACCAGTTCTCAACTCAAGATTTGGGTCTAATCGATTGATTAAGGTCGATTTTCCTACACCGCTATGACCAGAGATCATTACGTGTTTATCTTTAATTTCAGTTCTTAGAAAATCAATATTTTCAGAATTTTCGGCACTTATTTTATGACATTTATAACCAATAGTTTCATACATATCCATCAAAGCATCAGTATAAAATAGGTCATCTTCTGAATAGGTGTCAATTTTATTGAATAGAATAGTAACTGGAATTCGAAACGATTCCGCTGAAACTAAAAAACGATCGATAAATGCTAAATGAGTAACGGGTGATTTTAATGTTACCATCAAATAAGCCATATCGATGTTAGCTGCTAAAATTTGTGATTCTTTACTTAGGTTAGTAGATTTTCGTACTATATAGTTTTTTCGTTCATTTACCGAAGTAATAACACCTTTTCCTTCTTTATCTAATTCATCGCTCACTACCACTGAATCTCCCACTGAAATAGGGTTGGTCGTACGCAAACCATCCAATCGAATTTTTCCACGTACTCGACATTCAATAATTCCATGTTCTTCTGTGGATACTAAGTACCACTTTCCTGTTGACTTAATGACTTTTCCTTGCAATGAGTTACAAATTTAGACTACTAATTTAAGGAATATTTAGGATTGCTAGATATTTATAGAGAAGTGTTTCATTAAGTTTTCATTATCTTCGTAAAAAAAACGAAATATGTCTATCGAAGTTAAAAATCTTTTCAAATTTTATGGCGAACAAGCTGCTGTGAATGACATTTCCTTTTCAATAAATAAGGGGGAGATTGTTGGTTTTTTAGGGCCGAATGGAGCTGGAAAATCAACCACAATGAAGATTTTAACAGGATATATGCCTGCTACTTCAGGTGAAGTGAGGATTTGTGGAGATGAGGTAGATGTAGACTCTAAAGAAACAAAAAAGAAAATTGGATATCTTCCTGAAAACAATCCATTATATCTTGATATGTATGTGCGTGAGTATTTGGAGTTTGTAGGTAAAATTTATAAAGTTCCAAACTTAAAACAACGTATTGATGAAATGATTTTGCAGGTAGGTTTAGAAGTTGAACAAAACAAAAAAATTGGTATGCTTTCCAAAGGGTATCGTCAGCGCGTTGGTTTAGCTTCTGCAATCATTCACGATCCAGAAGTGTTGATTTTAGACGAACCAACTACAGGGTTGGATCCAAACCAATTAGTTGAAATTAGAGAGCTAATAAAAACGATTGGTAAATCAAAAACAGTGATGCTTTCTACTCATATTATGCAAGAGGTTGAGGCAATTTGTGATCGTGTGATTATTATTAAAACAGGTAAAATTGTTGCAGATAATAGTGCTTCTGAACTCCAATATGAAGATAATAAACAAGTGGTTTATGTTGAATTTGAAGGTGAGTTTAATAAAAGCAAACTAAAAAATGAATCTGGAATTACTAAAATTGAAAATGTTGCTCAAAATGCTTGGTTAATCGAATCAAATAATTCTGTTGTTGACCTTCGTAAATTAATTGCTCAATTTGCACAAAACAATAATCTGTTGGTATTGACACTTCGCAAGGAAGAGAAAACGTTAGAAGAAGTGTTTAAAGAATTGACCAAGTAAATTGAAAAAACAAAGCGGCTTGATTTATGGATAAAAATACTGGAATTCGTTTGAATAAATTTATCGCTGAAAGTGGGATGTGTTCTCGTCGTGAGGCTGATAAATTTATCGAAAAAGGTGCTGTAATGATTAATGGTCGCAGGGCAGTGATTGGTGATGTTGTTCATCCTAGAGACAGGGTTTCGGTAAATGGTAATAAACTTGAACCACTTACTGCTGAAAATAAAATTTATATTGCTTTTAATAAACCTGTTGGTGTAACTTGTACTACAGAAGATTCTACAAAAGGAAATATTGTTGATTATGTGAATCATGCTACTCGCGTTTTTAATATTGGTCGTTTGGATAAAGATTCTCAAGGATTGATATTTCTCACGAATGATGGTGATATAGTTAATAAGATCTTACGTGCCGAAAATGCGCATGAAAAAGAATATTTAGTTACAGTTGACAAGCCAATTACAGAGAAATTTATCAGCTCGATGGCGACTGGAGTTCCTATTTTAGGACAAGTGACAAAAAAATGTAAAGTTACCCAAGAAAGCACGTTAGTCTTTCGTATTACTTTAATTCAAGGTCTGAATCGTCAAATCAGACGGATGTGTGAATATTTTGGCTATGAAGTCCGAAAATTAGAGCGTGTTCGAATCATGAATGTTTCTTTGAATGGCATTCCTTTGGGCGAATGGCGTGATTTGACAGAACAAGAATTAGAAGGAATTTTTGCTATGATTGAAAAGTCTTCTTCTGAGACTGAAAAGTCTAAACCGAAGCCAAAACCAAAACCTTCAAATGCTAAACCAAAATCGACAACTTCTAGTTTTAAACCGAAATCAAAAAGTGGGGGAGGAAGACCGTCTGTTTTTGGAAAAGGAAAGCCAAAAAGCACGGGTGGAAGAGGGAAGAAAAGGTAATATTAATGTTTAATGCTGAAGTGAGAATTTTTAATAAGTTACTTTTTTTTACTTCTATTCTTGAAACGTAAATTTGCGTGTAAATCGTTCAATTGAATCTGTTCCAACTGCAGTAAATCTACTATCCGATGAAGAAGGAAACGGTCCGCCGTGTTGCATAGCAGGATCAACTTCAACTCCAGTAGGAACACCATTAAAAATAATCCGTCCCGATTTTAGTTGACATTCGAATAGAAATTCTTCATTTATTATTTGTTCGGAGTTTTGCGTGAAAATTGAGATGGTTAACTGACCTTCAGTTTTTTGTATAAATTGGGTTAACTCACTTTCAGCATCATATCGAACAATGAAACTATGAGGACCAAAAATTTCTTGGTGGAAAATTGGATTATTCATATATGTTTCAAAATTCATTTCGGTTAGAATTCCTCTTCCTTGATTTTCAAGTTTAGTTGAGTAGATGGATAGTGTTTGAGATACGTTTTCTTGTCTTCCGATTAATTCTGTCAATGTCTTAAAGTTCTTATAAATGTTTGGATGAAGCATCGCTTCGATAGGTTGTTCATTAAGAATAGATTTCATTTCATTAACTAAAAGATTTCCATTTTCAGTTGATGGAATGAAAATAACTCCAGGTTGAGTACAAAATTGACCCGAACTTTGTGTGATGGATGAAATAAGTTTTTTAGAAAGTGATATAAGTGGTTCTGATTCAAAATAATTTTCAAGAATAAATACCGGATTTTGACTTCCCATTTCTGCAAAAACAGGAATAGGAATAGTTCGGTTTTGAGCTAGTTTTTGCAGGGCTAATCCTCCTTTGATACTACCTGTGAATCCAACAGCACTGATGTTTGGATGTTTGATTAACTCTTCTCCAATAATATAGTCTGAAGCTAAAAGATGACTAAAAGTTCCTTCAGGTAATTCAAGTTCTTGAATGGCTTCGTTTACTAATCTAGCCACCTTGCAACTCGTTTCAGCGTGAAAAGGATGACATTTAACAATTACAGGACAACCAGCAGCCAAAGCAGCAGCCGTATCACCACCAACGGTAGAATAGGCAAATGGAAAATTACTCGCACCAAAAACAGCTACCACACCGATTGGCATTCTTTTTTTTGTTAGTTGTGGTTTTCTTGAAGGAGTTCGATTTTCATCAGCTGGTGAAAAATGAACTGTTTCCCAATTTTCAGTTTCAATAAGTTTACTAAAAGATTGTAATTGAAAAATGGTTCGATTTAGTTCTACATTTCCACGGCTTTCAGATAATCCAGATTCCAAACAATAATTCTCAATGAGGTCTTTGCGATGATGCTCAAGTTTTTCTGCAATAAGGGACAAGAAAGCAGTTTTTTTATCACTTTTAGTATACGAAAACAAAGCGTTTTTCGCCAGTTCAGCAGCTTTTTGAACATCATCCAAGGTAGCTTCTATGAACTGATTATCGATTGAATGATTTGTTTTAGGATTGATTGTTGAAAATGTAGAAGAGGAAATATGGTTTATTTCTTTATATCCTATCAAGCTGCCGTATGTTCTCATGGTATTAAACTAGAAGTAACAAAAATAAAAAAGGTGTCACGAAAATTGATAACTTGGTTCTAATGAATTTTATAAACCTCCGCTAGATTCCACCTCTCAAATTTACATTTTCTATCAGTAATTCAGTAACCTTTGAGAAGTTTTGATGCTACGGACATTCTTCTAAACTTTCAGCTCGGTTCTCTTTGTGTTTGAAAAAGTTTGAAGGGTGGTTTGTTTTTATTTTGTTTGGGAAATTGTCTACTTAATTCTATTGTTCTGTTCGTTTGTTTCCGTAGGGGGAACATTCAAAATCATAGGGATAATCACAAAGCTGTATTCTAAATAGTTAGTATCTTCTAAATTCTCTATCATAACAA
>JBILUY010000152.1:0-6265 GCA_044370735.1 Crocinitomicaceae bacterium
ATATGGTGGTGAAGTAAAAGGAAAAAGAGTTATCGTTCAAGGATGGGGTAACGTTGGATCTGCTGGTGCTTACTATTTAGCGCAACAAGGTGCGAAAGTTGTAGGTATCATTGATAGAGTTGGAGGATTAATAAAAGAAGATGGTTTCTCTTTCGATGAAATCAAAGACTTATTCCTAAACAAAAATGGTAATGAATTAGTTGCAAACAACTTATTATCTTTCGAAGAAGTAAATGCTAAAATTTGGGATTTAAAAGCTGAAGTATTTATCCCTTGTGCTGCATCTAGATTAATTACAGAAGATCAATTAAACAGAATGATTTCAGCAGGAGTTGAGGTAATCGCAGCGGGTGCAAACGTACCATTTGCAGATCCTCAAATCTTCTTTGGACCTATTGCTGAATTAGCCGATTCTAAAATTGCTGTTATTCCAGATTTCATTTCAAACTGTGGTATGGCAAGAGTTTTCGCTTATTTAATGAGTAATGACTTAAAAGAATTGACTGATAAAGGTATTTTTGAAGATATTAGTTCAACAATTAGAACTGCATTAGCAAAAGCAAATAACAAAAAAACGGATATCGCTAAAACAGCTTTCGAAATCGCTTTGAAACAATTAGTTTAATCACAAACTAACTTAATATTTGAAAGGCAACTGAAATTCGGTTGCCTTTTTTTATTCTTTTTTTTTTCGAAATACAATAATTAAATAAGATTTTGCGTTTTAAATTAAAATAGCAATTAACATTGGCGTGTGGATATATAAATCATTTAAAAATTAAAGAAGTATTAGCAATTTATATTTTTACCACCAAATTTTAAAAATTATGAATAAAATACGTAAATCGATTCTATTAGTAGGCGTTTTATTGTCTGCAACAATGGTAATTTCTCAAACTGATTCCACTGCTGCTTCTGCTGCAACAGAAAACACAGTAAAATTAACCGAAGAAATTTCTGCATTTGAGTTCATAATGAAAGGGGGATTCTTTTTAATTCCGATCGTTATTTTATTAATGTACACCATATTTTTTGCTGTAGAAAAATACAGATACATCACAAGAATGTCTAAATACAACAACGCAGTTCTTTCAGATATTAAATCAAATTTACAAGCAGGTAATTTAGCACCAGTTTTGGAAACAGTATCAAGAGATACAACAGCCTACGGAAGTGTACTAAAAGAAGGCGTGTTAACTATTGGACGTCCGATGTCTGAAATTGAATCAAATATGGACAAAGTAGTAAACATTGAAATTGGTAAAATGGAAAGTAAATTAGGACACCTTGGTTTAATTGCAGGTATTGCACCAACCTTAGGTTTCATTGGAACAATTTCTGGGGTTATTAAAATTTTCTACTCTATTTCAATTACTGAAAACGTCTCTATTGGTAATATATCTGGTGGTTTATATGAAAAAATGATAAGTTCTGGTTCTGGATTAGTTGTAGGTATCATTGCATATGCAGTTTACCATATATTAAACGGAATGATTGATAAATATGCATTACAAGTTCAAAAAATGAACTTAGAATTTATTAACCTAATTCAAAGACCTAGCAATGGCAATTAAAAGAAATAGAAGATTCCATGCTGAAGTAGCAACTTCAGCATTGAGTGATATCATGTTCTTCTTATTGTTGTTTTTCTTGATCATTTCTACTTTGGCTAACCCGAATGTGATCAAAGTGCCACTCCCAGAGTCAAAAGCAAATGATACAACAAAAAAACAACATGTTACACTGACTGTAACTCCTGAGAAAAAATATTTTATTGATAAAAAAGAGGTTGCATTTTCTGAAATACCTTCAATATTAAGGGCTGAAACAAGTAAAATAGGAAATACTTCTGTTATTGTTCGTATCCCTTTCGATTCTCAAGTGCAAGAATTAGTTGACATTCTAGGAATTGGAATTGAAAATAATTTCAAAATGATTATTGCGACAAAAGCGGATGCTTAATATTAAAAAGGGTAATATGTATTCAATAGAAATTCAAAATACTGAAGCAAAAAAAGACAGAAAATTTGCTCTTATCTATTCGATAGGAAGTGTTTTACTTTTTATCCTTATTACCATTTTATTGCGCTTTACTGTTAAACCTCCATTACCTGTGGATATTCCTCCGTTAAAATCAGACGAAGTAATTGAAATGTTTGAGGTTGATCCAACAAATTTAAAAATAACCCAAGAAGCAGGAAGTGAAGGTCAAGCTGGCGGAGAACCTTCAGATGCTCCTTTATCAGATCCTCAGCCACAAACTGAAAGAGTTTTAACTCAAAATTCAACATCAGAAACTCAAGCTTTCTCGGGAAACTCAAATAATCATAACACCGAAAATAACTCCACAAATACTTCAACTTCTACTTCTCCTTCTAAAAACCCATTTGGATCAGGAGGTTCAGGTGGAGGAGACAAAGGTGGACGTGGTGGATTCGGTGATGATAAATATACTGGCACTGGAACCGGAGAAGGAGGTACTGGAGGAGGTTCTGGACGAACTGAAAGAGCTAAAAGAAAATTAGTTTCTTTTCCAGATAAAGTAGATTCAGATCAATCAGGTAATGTGGTGTTACAAGTTGTAATCAATGCTGAGGGTGATGTCGTAAAAGCTTCAATAATAAGTAACGGAACAACTATTACAGACCAACGTGTAATTCAACAAGTAATTAGCAATGTTAAAAAGCAAGCTAAATTCAATAAAATGCCTGGTACTACTCCTCAACAACAAATTCTTCCAATTGCAGTTCAACAAACATAATGCAGTATTCAGAAGTTATTGATTGGTTATTTACACGATTTCCATCTTATCAAAATATTGGGGAAAAGGCTTACAAACCAGACTTAACAAACATCAAAAATCTTTGTGAAAAACTGGAAATAAATTTCTCACTTTTAAAGTTTGTTCATGTTGCTGGAACAAATGGAAAAGGAACAACTACAAATATGATTTCTTCAATTTTAATAGAAGAAGGATATAAAGTTGGAACATTCACATCGCCACATATAGAAGATTTCAGAGAAAGAATCGTAGTTAATAACCAGCTTATTTCGGAAGAAAAAGTAATCAAATTCTGTGAAAAGGTTAAAAAAACAGATTTTTCAATTTCTCCTTCTTTTTTTGAAATCACTTTTGCAATGTCGTTAGCTCATTTTATTGATGAAGAATGTGATTTTTGTATAATCGAAACTGGTTTAGGAGGTCGTTTAGATTCAACAAATATCATTTCCCCTATCCTATCTATTATTACTAATATTAGCTTGGATCACACTGATATTTTAGGAAATTCATTTGAGAGTATTGCTTTTGAAAAAGGAGGGATCATAAAAGATAAAATTCCAGTTGTCATTGGAGAATATAATCAACAAACTCTTCCCGTTTTTGAAAAAATTGCAGAAGAAAAAGAATCAGAGTTAGTAAAGGTTTGGAAATATAATTTTGAAAACACCAATTTTATAAATAAAGAAGGATATTTAAATACAAATGAAAAAACAGTTAGAGTTTCAATAGATATTATTAAGAAAAGTGTGAATATATCAGATGAAAGTATTCAACTAGGAATAAAAAATATTCACCAAAACACACCATACAGAGGTAGATTTCAAAAAATCAATGAGTTTCCAACAGTAATTTTAGACGTTGGACATAACGAAGACGGAATCACAGCGTGTCTAAATTTAGTAAAACAACAGATTCAAGGAAAACTATATATCATCTACGGAGCAAGTTCAGATAAGGATTTAACTAAAATCATTCCACTTTTCCCTTCTGATTCTACAGTATATTTCTCTGAATTTAGTAGCTTAAGATCTTTCAAAGTAAACGATTTTAAAAAGTCAATCGGAAGTAATCATACATTTTCTAACTTTTTTCATAACATAAAAGAAATTTACCCAACTCTAAAAAACTCTGTAAATAAAGAAGATACTATTTTAATTTTAGGTAGTTTTTTCTTAATACACGATTTTTTTACATTTTTTTCTTCAAAAGACTTGCAAGAATAAAAAAAAGCAGTACATTTGTACTCACAAAACAAAAGGAAACGTTCTTTTAAAAAATCGGGAGATTAGCTCAGTTGGTTCAGAGCACCTGCCTTACAAGCAGGGGGTCGGGGGTTCGAGCCCCTCATCTCCCACTAAGCCTTAGAGAAATCTAAGGCTTTTTTTATGTCTAATAATCTCAATAAATTCAAGGGAATTAGAGAAGATATACGCTCAATATCCATATCCTTAATCAAACATTGTTTATTTTATTCTAAACTTAATTAAAGTGTTTTAAGAGAGTTTCACGAACTAGACATGTAAATTCCTATGTAAATTTTAATGTAAGCCATAATCAAATAACAATGGCAAATTTTAACACAGTCCTTAATTTAAGAAGGGCTAAAAAAGATGGCTCCTACCCCATCGTATTCAGAACAAGTTTTATGGGGCAGGCAATTGAAATCTCTAGTGGTTACTCATGTAAAAAAGAGTTATTTAATCAAAATGGAGGTTTACATAAAAAAGATGAAACAATAAATGAACTTTTGTATAATCTAAAAAAACATTACCAAAATAGGATCAATGAATATAAAATAACAAACATTGGAAAATGGTGTTTCAAAGAATGTAAAGAGTTTATTTTAATTAACCCCAAAAAAGAAATTACAATTTATGATTTTTGGGAAAGAGAAATAGAAATCATGATGAAAATTGGAAAACTTGGAAATGCTAGAACATATAAAATCACACTTTCTTCAATTTCAAATTACATAAATCTAAAAATACCCTTTGAGAAATTAAAACCAAATTCAATTATGGAACTTGAAAGAAGGCTTCTGCAGCAAAAAGTATCAATAAATGGGGTTTCTTTTTACCTTAGAACTTTCAGAGCAATCTGCAATAAAGCAATCAATCAAGAGTTAATTGGTATAGAATGGTATCCGTTTAAAAAGTTTAAAATAAAAAAAGAGAAAACCACACCACGTGTTTTAACACAAGACGAAATCTACAGATATTTTCACCTTGACCTTACTTCTAAATCAACATTACTATCAAGTTGGAAAATCGGAAAATTGATTTTTATGTTAAGAGGCATTAATTTACGTGACTTACTGATATTATCCAATGAAAATATAAAAGGCGATAGAATCATTTATAAACGCTCTAAAACTGGAAAAATCTGTAGCATCCTGCTCACAAATGAAATAAAACAATTATTATTTAGTTTCAAATCAGACGGTTTTACCTTACTCGGTGTTTTATCAAAAGAAAATATTATGAATACAAACAATTTTAACGAGATATATCATCAAAAAAGAAAGATTGTCAATGCTCATTTAAAGAAAATTGGACTGCTACTGAATACTTCAGAACCTTTGAGCACATATGTTTTTCGTTACACTTACGCAAATACTGCTAAACGATTAGGATACTCTAAAGATTTAATTTCCGAAGCTTTAAGTCATTCCTATGGCAATAACACTACTTCAATATATTTAGAGCAGTTTGATCTCTGTATTATTGATGAAATGAATCAGAAAATAATTGAGAAAGTTGCTTAATTTAATCTACTACTGGAGAAATTCAGTGGTGGATTTTTCATTTTTTAAAAGTAAAAAGCCTTACACTTTGAAAAGAGTATTTCAACAATTTTAGCAATTACATTTTTTTCAAATTGAATAATCTAGATTATGTTGTACAATTGGTATCATGATATGTTTTTTTTATAAATTCATAAATCAAAATATAAAAAAAATCATTAAATTTATAATTGAATACCGGGCGGAATTTGTTTAACGGTAGCGGTATTCTTCACTTCACTTAATGTAAAAAATAAGAGTTTTGAATTGGATTACTATGGGATCTATGCAAAGTCCAGGAATAGCACAAAGGAGAAAGTTCCAAGCATAGCGGGTGGTTAAACACTTGAAAGTTGTCTCCAAGCTGAAATGATTTAACTTCTATTCAGTCGAACGAAGGGGGAAGTCAAGCAAGATTTGTTTGAATTTTTTAACCGACGGAAGGGTTGCTCACACGATCAGAATTGTTCGTGAATGGGATAAACGCACCCTTCACTCAAGAAGAATGTAAGCAATACATTAATCATATTAAGTATTTTTTCAAATACAATATCAAAGAAACTTCTTTTCATATTTTCAATTTTAAAGAGTATATTTTGTCTGTATAACCACTTAAACTAGCTATATATTCATCCCCCATTGTTATTTTTTGGTTTAAGATACTACCCACCTATTTTAGTGTAAAACAATTTTGAAAAGTA
>JBILUY010000153.1:0-6243 GCA_044370735.1 Crocinitomicaceae bacterium
ACTTCTAAATTTTCTAAAATGTTTTCTTCAGAATTGATGAAATAACAAGGGAATTTAGGTTCTAATAATTCTACTAAATGGGTTGTGTTTGAACTGTTATATCCACCAACAACTATTGCAAAATCTGCTTCTTGTTCCAATAAACCATAGGTTGCAGATTGATTGTCATTGGTTGCATAACAAAGTGTATCACGAGTGTCAGCAATATGATTTTTAATGTCAGCTTCTCCGTATTTACGGATCATCGCTTCTCGTAAAAGTTCGGTGATTTCTTGAGTTTCGGTAGCCAACATCGTTGTTTGATTTACGACACCGATTTTATTTAAATCTGTTTCAGGGTCAAAGTTGTTTGTGTATTTTCCTTCAAAATAGGTTAGAAGCTCTTCAGTACTTGTTTTACCTTCAATATAATCTACAATGACTTGTGCTTCTTTCAGGTTTTTCACCACTAATGCAGGTGCATTTTGCGATGCGTGTGAAAAGGTAGCACGTGTTTCTTCGTGGTCGTGTTTTCCGTGAATGATAATTGTATGTTTGTCTTCTCCTAATTTATCAGAACGGTTCCATACTTTTTCTACAAACGGACAAGTGGTATTGTAGGATTGAACATCAACACCGATTTCAGTTAGTTTATTTTCGATTTCAACCGTTGTACCAAAAGCAGGAATAATCACCACATCTTCTTTGGTAATGTTTTCCCAAGGAATTAATTGTTTTCCTTTCGTATCTTGTAAAAACTCAATCCCATAACTCTGTAAATCTTCGTTCACCCCCGGGTTGTGTATCATTTGACTTAATAAGTAAATACGTTTTCCTGGATTTTCTTGTATCGCTTTGTATGAAATCTCGATGGCATTTTCAACACCATAGCAAAATCCAAAATGTCGAGCGATTAAAAAGTCGATCGAACCCAATGACAAGCGAGTAGGAGTGAAGTCTTTTTTGCGAGGATCTTGTATTTTTCGTTGCGCTTTAACTTTGCTTATAATCGGTGAGCGGTAATATTCAGGTATTTCGAATTTTTTCATAGTCTAGTTTGTTTACGCTTGCATTTGAATATCAACTAAATTGGCATAAATTCCATTTTCAATGTTCATTAATGATTGGTGGGTTCCAATTTCAGCCACTTTTCCTTGATCAAGTACATAAATACGGTCTGCATTCTTAATCGTAGAAAGTCTGTGAGCAATGACAATCGAAGTTCTTCCTTCCATTAAAGTAACTAATGCTTCTTGTACTAATTTTTCAGATTCAGAATCCAAGGCAGAAGTTGCTTCGTCAAGAATTAAGATTCTTGGATTTTTCAATAACGCTCTAGCGATGGCAATACGTTGTTTTTGTCCTCCAGAAAGTTGTATTCCTCTGTCTCCAACTTGTGTTTCAAATTTTTCAGGGAAACCATTGATAAATTCCAATGCGTTTGCTTTTTGAGCAGCTAAATGTATTTCTTCTTTGCTTGCTGTTGGATTTCCAAAGGCGATGTTTTCTTCGATGCTACCAGCAAATAAAATTACTTCTTGCGGAACGATGGCAATATGTGAGCGTAAATGTTCAATTTCAATTTCTTGAGCATCAATTCCGTCAAATAAAATTTTACCTAAAGTTGGATCGTAATAACGTAATAGTAGGGAAGTAATTGTTGATTTACCAGCTCCTGATGAACCTACCAAGGCAATGGTTTCGTTTTTATTTGTTTCAATGTTAATTGACTTCAATACTTCTACATCCTTACGTTGCGGGTAAGCAAAACGAACATTTTGAAAGGTAATATTTCCTGTAATTGTAGGTTTGTTTGTACCAGTCAATAATTCTTTTTCGTTTTTCGTTCCTATAATGTTCATTAAGTTTTCCGTAGCACCAATCGCTTTTTGTAAAGAAGCATACAATTCTGGAATAGATCCAATCGATGCTCCCATCATAATAGTATACAAAATAAACGAGTAAAAGTTTTTGGTTGAAAGTTCAGGTTGGTCTCCCTGTGTCATTAATAATCCTTGCCAAATAATAAATACAATTGCTCCAAACAAACAGAAAACAATGAAGGAAACAAATAAACCTCTCCACAATCCTGCTTTCACATTTAACTTTTGAATACGATCGATTACCTCTTTGTATTTTCCTAAAGCTAATATTTCGTTAGTGAATGATTTTACATTCGTTATACCCGTTAAATTTTCTTCTAAAATTACATTTGATGCAGCCGCTTCATCTTGAGCCGTTTTAGATAATTTACGAATAAATCTTCCAAAAAAGACAGCTATAATAGCCATCACAGGAACGGTAGCTAACATAATCAAGGAAAGTTTCCAAGATAAAATGGCTAGGAAAATTATCCCTCCAACAACGATTACAATTTGTCTAAAGAATTCAGCAATGGTTGTACGAAGTGTTTCTTGAATTTGGGTAATATCAGATGAAATACGGGATGTTAATTCTCCAACTTTATTTTGATTAAAGAAATCCATCGGCATATAAATCAACTTGGAAAACGCATCATAACGGATATCTCTTAACGCATTTTCAGTTACATTGGTAAATAATACCACTCTGAAATAAGAAAAAAGTGCTTGAAAACCGAATAATAAAAACAAGGCAAAAGCAACTTCATTTACGTTATCGTAATTAATTAGTCCAACTACATCTTCGGAGCTTTGCATTTTTGCCGTGGAAGTTCCTAATAAATTTCCCATTAAAAATGGAAAAAACAATCCAGCACTCGTTGATAAAACCAAAAACACCCAGCCAATTGCAAACGAGGTTCTATATGGTTTTAAATAAATAAATATGTTTTTTGCAGTACGAATAGATTCTTTAGTTAATTTTATTCGTTGCGTTTTTTCTTTTTTAGGTCGTAACATTTGTATTACTTTTGTAGAGTACAAAGTTAGTCCATTGTTGCGAAGTATAAATCTTTTTAGAGATTTTTAAATAATTTCTTGTGAAATCCAATTAATGTGTTAACTTTGCAAACTCAAAATTTAAGTAGAACAAGAATTAAAGGCTATATACCATGAAAAGAACGTTTCAACCTTCGGTAAGAAAAAGAAAAAACAAGCACGGATTCCGTGAGCGTATGGCGACTAAAAACGGACGTAAAGTATTAGCGGCTCGTCGTCGTAAAGGAAGAAAGAAATTAACAGTTTCTGACGAAGGATTACACAAAAGATAATTCGTTTCTTTTTTTGAAAAACATTGAAGGGTTACCAGTTGGTAGCCCTTTTTTAGTAAATTCGATATTTATTTTTAAAACAATTCTTTTCGATGTTAGTTTCGTTTTTTAAATACCAAGGCACTGGGAATGACTTTGTCATGATTGATAATCGTGATGGGATGTACAATGATTTGTCTATTAATCAAATACAAGTTTTGTGTGACCGAAAGTTTGGAGTGGGGGCCGATGGGTTGATAAAACTAAATCACAAAGAAGGGTTTGATTTTGAAATGGATTATTACAATTCGGATGGGTCAAAAAGTTTTTGTGGAAATGGAGCTCGTTGTACTACCGCATTTGCATACCAACTTGGTTTAAGAGCGGAAGAATTTAGATTTGACGCTATAGATGGTACTCACCAAGCTTCTATTGATGATAAAGGAATTGTAAGTTTAAAAATGAAAGATGTTTCTTCGATTGAAAAAGTTGAATCAGATTTTTATACACACACTGGTTCACCCCATTATGTTCGTTTTGTAGAAGGTATTGAAACTATAGATGTATATAATGAAGGTAAATCTGTTCGTTATTCTGAAAAATACCAGCAAGAAGGAGTAAATGTAAATTTTGTGGAGCAAAAAAAGGATTATTATTTTGTTCGTACCTATGAAAGAGGAGTAGAGGATGAAACGCTATCGTGTGGAACAGGTGTTACAGCTTGTGCGCTCGTGATTGCTGAAAAAAATGGATTGAACACTCCGTTTGAAATTCCCATCAAAACATTAGGTGGTGAATTAGCTGTAAAAGCCAAAAAAGAAAATAATCAATTCACAGATATTTATTTAATAGGTCCTGCTAAATTTGTATTCCAAGGAGAAATACATGTCTAATTACCCAATCCAATATATACAATCATTTGAAAAGTCGCTTGTTGAACAAGGTGCTTTTATTTGGGCTTTTCATGTAGATAAAGTTCCTCCTCATGTTGGGATATCAATAGATGGGTGTTATTTTAGTATGAAAGCATTTGAAAGCGATTTCAATTTAGATGTTGAAGCAGTTTATCAAGTTGTTCAACGTAAAAAAATTCCTACATTTTTGATTGCAGTAAAAGAGGTTAATAATCTGGAAGGGTTAAAATCTATTTTCAACCAATATGGCTCTAAAATCAAAGAGGGTGAATCGTGTATGACACCTGTGTTGCGATTTTTGGGTGAAAATGAATTACTTTTAGAAGAATTGTTGATTCATTTGTTTCAATCAAAGAGAATAGATTCGGTTTTAGGGATACACTTGCCTGAACAATTTGATCAATTGCCTTTTTATACAAGTAATGACGTACAAATCCATATACAACAATTAAAAAATGTTAGTAGGTAAGAAGGTATATTTAAGAGCGATTGAACCAGGGGATGCTTTTACAGTGATGACATGGGAAAATGACCCTGCTAACTGGCGTGTAAGCGGAACGGAAGCACCTTATTCTTTACACGGTATTACTGAATATATCAATAGCATCCAATCGTTTCGTCAATCTGGAGAATTAAGATTAATGATTTGTTTGGTTGAAAATGATAGGGCAATTGGCACGTTGGATTTATTTGAAGCGAATTTTAAACATGGAAGAGCAGGAGTTGGAATTTTAATTGCTTCAGATCAGGATAAAATGCTAGGATATGCGTCGGAAAGCTTATCTTTGTTGACCGAATATGCAAAGAATTCGCTTGAGTTTTGGAATTTAACAGCCAATGTATTAGAAGATAATATTTCTAGTATTAAATTGTTTGAGAAGTCAGGGTATGAATTAGTTGGTATTCGAAAAAATTGGTTTAAGGATAAAGAAAATAGAGTAAACGAAAGAATATATCAATTATGTCTAAAAAAGTAATATTAATTGTAGTTGCAATTGTTGGTATTGCAGGATTGGTATTTTTAGGTCCAAAAATTAGCGTGTTTTTAGCTGGAAGAACTGCTACTGTAAATAGTAAATCACAAGCGTTTTTATTTGATGCTAAACAAGGGTTAAAAGGATTAGCTATCAAATTGTATAACGAAGGAATTATAAAAGATAAAGAGGATTTATTAAAAGTAGGTGAGTATAAAAAATTAGATGAAAACCGTTTGGCTTCTGGTAAATATGTTATTGAGCCAAGTACAAGTTACCGTACATTATTAAATGGGTTTACTAAAAACAGCGCAGGCAATGGGAATGCAGAGGTGGAAGTAGATGTGACGTTTAATAATTGTAGAGACATTTATCAATTAGCCGGTAAAGTTTCAAAATTAATTTTAGCAGACAGTGCTTCTATAGTGAGTGCAATAGAATCAAGTGAATTGCAAAACAGAACGAAATTAAATGATGAAACTATCCCTTCGTTGTTTTTACCAAATACGTATAAAATGTTTTATGATACTCCTGCAGAAGCGTTTGTTTCGCGTATGGAAAAGCAATATATCGCATTTTGGAATGAGGATAGAATGGCAAAATTGAAAAAAGTTGGTTTTGACAATCCGAGCGAGGCTGTTACATTAGCAAGTATTGTTTATTCAGAACAATCTAAAAATGGGGAAGAGTGGCCCATTATTGCTGGATTGTATTTGAATCGTTTGAATGATGAAATGAAATTACAATCAGATCCTACATTTAAATTTTGTTGGGGAGATGAATTACAAGGAGTACAACGATTGACTTACGAGCACAGAGAAAGAGATTGTCCTTATAATACTTACCTATACAAAGGTTTACCACCAGGGCCAATTTGTATTCCGCCAATTGAAGTAGTTGATGCTGTTTTAAATCCTGATAATAATGAATATTTGTATATGTGTGCAAAACCAGATTATACAGGAAGACACGATTTTGAGAAAACATACGAAGCTCACAAAAAAAATGCAGATAAATTTTCTGCTTGGATTTCTAAACAATAAGCAAGATGGAGTTTATTGATGAGAAATTAGATGATTATGTATGTAATCATACCACCGAAGAAAATGAGTTGCTGAAAGACTTAAACCGTCAAACGCATTTAAAAGTGCTTCAACCACGCATGTTGAGTGGTCATTTTCAAGGACGATTTTTGAGTATGGTATCC
>JBILUY010000154.1:0-6241 GCA_044370735.1 Crocinitomicaceae bacterium
ACAAACTTCAATAGAAATTAAAAATCCAAGTTCGGATAAAAAAAATGTCATTATTTTTAAGGTTCAAATCGAAACTTCAGACAAACAGGTAAGCGTGAATGCCAAACGTTTTAATGGGTTGGAAGTTGAAGAATTGCAAGAAGGAAAGATTTATAAGTATCTGACTGGTAGTTTTGAAAATGATTTTGCTGAAGCAAATAAATTGAAAAATGAATTAAGATCTAATGGATTTCCTTTAGCTTTTGTGGTTGCATATGAAAATGGAGTTCGTATGGATATCGAAAAAGCAAAAATTGAAAGTAAGAAAAGATAAGATTTTGAAATATACAAAAGAGATTAAGATTGGTTTTATTGCTATTTTTTCGATAGCACTGATTATTTCTGGGGTTAACTTTTTAAAAGGAAGTAGCTTTTTTGGTGGAGATGCTGTTTATTATGGATATTTCAATGAATCAGGTGGTTTGATGCCTGCTAGTTCAGTTGCAGTAAATGGAGTAAGTGTAGGAAAAGTAACAGCGATTGATTTTTTACCACATGAAAAATTAGAGAGAAGAGTTCGTGTTACATTTAATATCCAAAACCATGATATTAAGCTTCCTAGAGGTGTTAAAATAGAAATTGGTTCATTAGATTTATTTAACAAAGCAGTTATTCTTCAGTTTCCTTCAAATATTAGTAAGGGTTATTTACCGAATCATGCTAAAATTCAGGGAGAAGTTGCGAAAGATATGGTGCAACAAATGCAAGCGTATGCAGATCCGATTACAAAAAAGTTGAATAAATTGATGAGCAATGTGGATCGAGTAGTAGGTTCATTTGCTGAGTTTTGGGATACCACTGCTACTTCTGAAATTCAAGGAAGTTTAATCGAAATTCGAACAGCTGTTAAGCGTTTTGGAAAATTAACTGGAGATGTAGAAGGATTAGTTGCAGATGAGCGTTTGAAATTAAGTTCTATTCTATATAACGTTTTGAGTATTACAGAGAACATAAATAAAAACAACAAAGAAATATCTGCGGTTTTGGGAAATGCAAAACGCATTACGGATGATATGGTGAGTGCTGATTTCAAAGGAACGATTTCTGATGCTCATCGTGTAATCAATACATTGAATAAATCCTTGGAAGAAGCAGAAAAAGGAAACGGAAATTTAGCGAAGTTGTTAAAAGATGAAGCACTGTATAATGATTTAGTTCAATCAAATATTAAGCTTCAAGAATTATTAGTTGACGTAAAAGAAAATCCAAAACGTTATGTGCATTTTTCAGTTTTTGGTAGAAAAGACAAAAAGAAGGAAGAAGTAGAGGTTAAAAAAGAAAAGAAGAAACGTAAGAAAAAGGAGGAGGTTCATATCGAACAAAACCCTGTTACAGACGTTCATTTAAAAAATCATGATACGATACAAAAAAAGTAATTTATGGCAATTGTAATTTTTTCAATTTTAGTTGTTGGAGGATTTTATTGGTTCTCTAAAAATATTATGCAAGTTCGTTCTAATATCTTGTTAGGTAGAGATATAGATCGTACAGACCGTTCGTCTGATCGTTGGAAAACAATGTTGTTAGTCGCTTTTGGACAGAAAAAAATGTTTACAAGACCCATTCCTGCCTTATTACATTTTTGTTTGTATGCTGCTTTTATTATTACACAAATCGAGTTGATTGAGATTTTTGCAGATGGGTTTACAAATTCACATAGAATGTTTAGAGATTCATTGGGTGGATTCTACACGTTCATGATTAGTTTCATTGAGATTTTATCCGTTTTGGCTTTACTAGCGACAATCGTTTTTCTTTCAAGAAGAAATTTGTTGAAGTTGCCAAGATTGAATATGAAAGAATTAGTAGGTTGGCCTAAAAAAGATGCGAACTTGATTTTGATGATGGAAATTGTGTTGGTATGTTTCATTTTTATGATGAATGGTGCAGATGAGGTGATGTTTAACAGAGGTATCTCACATGCGGCACACGGATTAAAAGATACTTTTAATTTTAGTATTTCTGGATGTGTAGGCCCTGCTTTGTTCGGCGGTTTATCTGATGGTAGTTTAGCTGTTATTGAAAGAATTGGATGGTGGGGACATTTAGTAATGGTATTGACTTTCTTGAATTATTTACCATATTCTAAACATTTCCACATTGTATTAGCTTTTCCAAATACCTATTATTCAAATCTTGAGAAAAAAGGAAAATTCAACAACATCGCTTCAGTTACGGAAGAAGTGAAAAAAATGATGGATCCTTCTATCGATCCTTTTGCTGCAACAGGAAATGAAGGTGAAGTTCCACAGCGTTTTGGAGCGAAAGATGTTACCGATTTGACTTGGAAAAATTTATTGGATGCATATACTTGTACTGAATGTGGTAGATGTACTTCTTCTTGTCCTGCCAATCAAACAGGTAAATTATTGTCTCCTCGTAAAATTATGATGGATACAAGAGATCGTTTGGTAGAAGTGGGTGAGGGTATTCGCAAAAATGGAAAAGATTTCAATGACGGAAAAAGTTTATTAGGAAATTATATTACGGAAGAAGAAATATGGGCATGTACTTCGTGTAATGCATGTGTTCAAGAATGTCCGGTAAACATTGATCCGCTTTCGATCATTGTTGATTTAAGAAGGTATTTAGTGATGGAAGAATCTAAAATGCCAACTGAATTAACTGGTATGATGTCAAACATCGAGAATAATGGAGCTCCTTGGCAGTTTTCACCAGCTGATAGAGGGAATTGGATTAATGAGTAGTATAAGGCATTAGCCAATTGGCATTAGGCAATAGTAAAAAAACAAAAGATTTTAATGAATAACGAAATAAAGAGTAATATGGAATTAATACCAATTAATGAAAATGGACAAGCGATTAGTCCTGTTTTACCTTCACATGTTAAAAATTATTTAATTGATATTGATGGGACTATCTGTGATGATATTCCAAATGAAGAGCCAGAAAGAATGTTAACTGCAGCTGTTTATCCAGATGCATTGGAGACTTTGAATAAGTGGTTTGATGAAGGACATATTATTACTTTTTTTACTTCACGTACAGAAGATCATAGAGAATATACAGAGCGTTGGTTGGCGCAACATGGATTTAAATACCATGGATTATTGATGGGGAAACCTAGAGGAGGAAACTATCATTGGATCGATAACCACATGGTTCGTGCAACACAATTCAAAGGAAAGTTCACGGATTTAGTAGAAGAGCAAGTTACTATTCAAGTTTTTGAAAAATAATTTATGAGTACACCATTTCAAGTACCTACCATGGCCGAATTAATGGCTAAAGGAGAAACAGCAGATATTTTATTTTGGGTTGGTTGTTCAGGAAGTTTTGACGATCGCGCAAAAAAAATCACGAAAGCAGTAGCGAAAATCTTACATGCCTGTAATGTGAAATTTGCAGTGCTAGGTGCAGAAGAAAGTTGTACTGGAGATCCTGCGAAAAGAGCGGGGAATGAGTTTACTTTCCAAATGCAGGCGATGATGAATATTCAGGTATTAGATGGATATGAAGTAAAAAAGATTGTTACGGCGTGTCCTCACTGTTTTAATACTTTGAAAAATGAATACCCTGAATTAGGAGGTAAATACGAAGTAATTCACCACACACAATTAATCCAAGAATTAATCAATCAAGGTAAATTGGCATTAAAAGGAGGTGAATTATATAAAGGAAAAAAAATCACGTTCCACGATCCGTGTTATTTAGGAAGAGCGAACGATGTGTATGTAGCGCCTCGTGCATTAATTGAAAAATTAGATGCGGAGTTAGTGGAGATGAAACGTTGTAAAACAAACGGGTTGTGTTGTGGAGCAGGAGGAGCACAAATGTTCAAAGAAGCTGAAAAAGGAAACAAAGAAATCAATGTAGAACGTACAGAAGACGCTTTAGAAACAAATGCTTCGGTAATCGCAACAGGCTGTCCTTTCTGTAATACAATGATGACAGACGGAGTTAAGAATTTCAATAAGGAACAAGATATTCAGGTGTTGGATGTCGCAGAATTGATAGCAAATGCAGCAGATTTATAATTTTTTCGAAGGTTTTGCCGATGATAGTCGCGTGTGGATTTACACCGCTAATCGTCCGTTAGATCCAACAGAAGCCGTTTTTGTACAAGAAAATTTAGATTCTTTTGCTAACCATTGGAAAGCACACGGATCTCAATTAAAAGCAAAAGCGAGAATGATGAATGAATTCACGATAGTTTTTGTCGTGGATCAAGATCAAGCTGAAGCTTCTGGATGTTCTGTTGATAGTTCTGTTCGTTTTGTGAAAGAATTAGGAAAAGAATTAAATATTGACTTTTTCAATCGTTTAAATGTATTGATTGAAACTGATAAAGGTGAGCGTAAATTACACCCTTACCGCAAGTTATCCGAATTACCATCAGGATATGCTTATTATAATCCACTTGTTCAATCACTGAAAGAGTTGAAAGAAGAGTGGTATGTAGTGAAATAAAACTGATTTTTTTAGTTAAAAAGTCTCTCTAATTGGGAGACTTTTTTGTTTTATCCATAAAAGAACCGTAAATTTATAGCCCCCTAATAAATATATGGAAGTATTGGAAATACAAAATCAAGAAGTGTTTGAAGCGATGTCTTTATATCCCTTCCAGGAAACGACAGTAGCCTCAATTCTTTTAGAGTTGGAAGAAAACGGTTCTAATTTCAATTTGTTATATCAACTTCCAACTGGTGGTGGTAAAACAGTTATCTTTTCTGAAATCGCTCGTCGATACATTGAAAAATGGCAGAAAAAGGTATTGATACTTACACACCGTATTGAACTTTCTGTTCAAACATCAAAGCAGTTATCAGCTATAAATGTAGGTAATAAAGTCATCAATAGCGACGTTAAGAAATTGAGCGAAGAAGATGATTATGATTGTTACATTGCGATGGTTGAAACGTTAAACAACCGTTTACAAGAAAATCAGAATTTCATCAATGGCGTTGGGTTAGTTATTGTGGATGAAGCGCATTACAATAGTTTCAGAAAAATTTTCCAATACTATAAAGATGCAAACATATTAGGTGTTACTGCAACACCGTTAAGCTCTAATAAAGCATTGCCTTTAAATGATAATTATAATAAATTATTGGTTGGCGAATGTATTTCTTCGTTAATTGAGAAAGGCTATTTATCGGATGCGGAAACCTATACATACGATGTAAATCTTCATGGATTAAAAATTGGTTCTAATGGTGATTTTACAGTAAGTAGTTCTGAATTAGTGTATGGTAACTATTTTATGCAAGAGAAATTGCTTTTTGCTTATGAAGAAGTTGCAGTGGGTTCTAAAACCTTAATTTTTAATTCAGGGATTGAAACTTCCATACGTGTTGAAGAAATGTTTCAAAAACGCGGGTATAAAATCAAGCATTTAGATTCTACTTTCAGCGATAAAGATCGTAAAGATGTGTTGAAATGGTTTAAAGAAACACCAGATGCTATTCTTACTTCGGTAGGGATTTTAACGACTGGATTTGATGAACCAACGGTTGAAACGATTATAATCAATCGTGCTACGCGTTCACTTACCCTTTATCATCAGATGATAGGAAGGGGATCACGACGATTACCAAACAAGCATCAATTTAAGTTGATTGATTTAGGAAACAACGTAAGACGTTTTGGGTATTGGCAAGATTATATCAATTGGCAAGATGCTTTTCGTTTTCCAGATCGTTTCTTGGAATCTAAATTATCCGAGGGAGATGATATTGAATTCGAAGTTGAGTATGAATTTAATCGTCTTCATAAGGATCGTGTTGATACAACTGTTTTGGAGGAATTTTGTATCAAGGAATCTTATTTTGGTTGTTTAGACCGCAATGAAAAAGGAAAATTAGCAGTGGATTATTCGTTAGACAATCATTTTGAAGCAATTTCAAAATCTGCCACTGATTTTTACGATGCGTTAGAAATTTTAGAGATGTTACAAGAACACATTGAGCATCGACTAAAACAATATACAAAATGTATTTCGAAGAGTACACCAAATTATTTTAAGTACTTAATGGAAACATATAATCGTCAGTTAAAGCACAAATTACGTATGGCTTTAGATGACGAATAAACTTTTAACTTTAAACTTTACACTTTTAACTAAAATCTATTTATTGTATGTCAGAAGATAATAAGATTATATTTTCGATGGTAAAGGTTTCAAAAACCACACCAGCAGGAAAACAGATTATTAAAAACATTTACCTTTCGTTTTTCTACG
>JBILUY010000155.1:0-6229 GCA_044370735.1 Crocinitomicaceae bacterium
ACCAACTGTTTTGTGAGATATTCGAAATAAGAGGCGCATTGTCTAAAAGGTCTAGTTCTAACCCTTGTTTGATACCTTTTCGTAAGAAGAAAATAGTTTCAGTTGAATCTTTTGAAAGAGACACAATCTGTAAAGCTGTATAGCAATGTTTAGCGAACACAAAATCAAATTGTTCAAAAGCTTCTTTATAATTTGCTAAAGCCTCGTAATAATTTGAATCTAAGATGTGATTTTCTGCTTTGGTTATTAATCTGTTGTAATCAATGTAATTTTGCGAGAAACCAAATCCTGACATCAAAAAGAAATAAAGAAAAAAAAGGTATTTCATTTTGCTTGTTTCTTTAAGTTCTGATAATATTTTTTCCTGTATTCACAGTATTCGTCTAAAGTAACGCGTTTATAATTCGGATTTATAAGATATAGTAAATCAGTACTCGGTAGTAATAAAAAACGGCGTAGTTCTTCCATTTCAAGTGATGATATAATTGGATTTATTGGGGTAAAGTAGCGAATGTTTTCTTGTTTATCTACCCCCATAAAAAAGTAATCAATATTGGAATAAGGTAGTTGTTTTCCTTCGCAATAAAAATGAGTAGTATCGTGAATAGCAGTTAAGCTATCTCCTTGAATTTTAAAATAATTTTGATCCATCACACCATCACGTTCGACCAAATAAGCCATCGCATCTCTGTTTAACCATCCTTTTCGTGTAAATTCCATCAACTCTTTTTGGATTGGTTGTAAATATTTCCATCCATCGTGAATAATTAAAACACCTAGTAACAATTGCGCTGCAATACCACTTTTAAATCGGTTGAACCGTTCTGGTTCATTTTTAGCCCAATAAATTAATTTTTGCGCATTCAAACTATCAATATTTTTACCTTTAAAACCACCTTTTCGGTATTTCTGATCTTTGTAAATCATTCTTAAAATGGGAAAAGTAGAATTCGTTTTTTTCGTTTTGTGTTTTCGGTAAATACGATACGTTTTAAAAAAAGGAAATGGAACAAATTTATGGACATCCATATACAACATAAAAAAGGAAGAACCAGCTTGAAATGCTTGAATGAATAACGAGTCGTCAATTTTATTCAGGTTTGTGTATGAATAACATATCGCATTTTCGTAATCTTCGTAAAACCCTTTGAATTGGCTAAAGCAGGTTTTATATAATGCCAATGCTTTAGTAGAATTGTTCTGTTGTTGATAATAATGAATACTATCTATGTATTTGTAGTACAAAGAGTAGTTTTGCGAATAACACGTATGAGCTATACAAAAAAAGAAAATGGATATGAGTTGGAATTTCATAAAAACCTTATTAATTATTACTACTATAAATCCCAAAAATCAGGTGTAAGGTAGAAAACCGTATCTATAAAATATAATACTCCATGATTTGTTAATACATTCTCATCGTGAAGGTCTTCAATGATAATTCCTAATTCATTGTTTTTATAATCATTATTTCGAATGTTAAGAAAACCATTTGATTCCATGAATTTTTTTACATGTGAAAGATTCGTTGTCGAAGTAATTTGAATAAATTTTTGTTCTACTACACAATACAATGTTTCATTTTCTTTTAAAAAACCTAAAAGTTGATAGCAAGTATCGGGAAAGAAATAATTGTGAAGTATTAGATTGTCAAAATAATCAACCCAAGATTCGTAATAAATGGAATCATTTAGTTTATAAACAAATTGCTCATCTTTTAAGTAAACTCTTTGTTCTGCGCCTTCACTTACATAGTTAGAAAGATCAAAACCTGTAAACCATAAATCGTGTTTTGAAACAAAAAGCTCTAATTGCGTTGTTTCTTGTTTTTTGAAGTGCTTTTCTGTTTTAGAAATTCCACTTGTTTTTTGGCTTTCTCTAAGGTAACAGGAGATTGTTTGGATAATTGCTCCATAGCTAATTTTACTCTTTCCTGAAATGATATTGTATAGTTCATTTTTAATTTGATTACTCATTTTCAAAAATATAAAAATATTTCCTTTTCAACAATGGTTGAAATCACCCTTAATATGCTTTTCTACAAACTCAATGTAATCTATATTGAAAACGAAATACAGTCACCTCCCTTTCCCGATAGCTATCGGGACTCCTCACTTCAACAAGTTCAGTAACCGCAAGGAGGGAAAAAACATTAAAAATTAAAAATCAAGCATTTAACATTAATCATTCCCCTCACCTTCCATCATACATTGCCATTTCGGATAAAAAACGTTGCGCGATGGGATCGTCTTTGAGTGAAAGGATTTTTTCTTGAGGTTGGGTTTCTTGTTGGGTTAACATTGGCTCAATGATAGGTAAGGGTTGCGTAAATTCTTGTGTTAAATTTTCATTGACCGTTTTGTAGATTACTTTTTCACGAATCACCTCTTTTACTTGTACAATAGTATCGTGAATTGTTTGCGTGGAAACTTGCACGGGTGCTTGTTTGTAAATCGTACGAATGATTTCTTCTTTCTTTGGCATAAAGAATAAGAAAAACACAATCACAGATGCAACAGCCAACACTGCTTGATACATTGGAATCGTTTTTCCTTCTTTACGAGGTAAAACCAAGGGTTTAGGTGTAGGAAATGAATGTTTAGTGTCTTGTGTACTTAAAAGCGTAGCACATTGTAAACGATAGGTTTGTTCGTCCATGTGGGTTAAAACAAAGGCTTTCTCTTCAGAAGTTAATGCTTCGAAGGCTTTTTGCTCTAACAAATCGTATAAACGTTCTTCGTGTTGTGTAGATGTATTCATCTTAAAAGTGTTTAAATAATTGGTCTAAACCTGTTGGTTCGTATATTTTAAGTTGTTCTGCCATTTTTTGCGTGGCGTAAAACAAACGTGATTTCACTGTTCCAAGAGAAACTTCGGTAATATCTGCAATTTCCTGTAAAGAAAAATGTTCCATATGTCTCAATACAAAAACGGTTTTGTGTGCGTGTTCTAAGTTACTCATACTTTTTTGTAAATGAGCATGAAATCGTTCTTTTTCTGCCAAATCTTCGGTAATGTGTCCGTGTTCGGTTAAGGTGTCTTCATAACTGACAATGTATTGATTGCGGTAGGAAGTTTTACACATATTACTTGCTATAGTAAACACCCACGTATAGAAACGTTTATCTGTATCAAATTGATGTTTTTTCTCGAGTATTTTCAAGAACAAATCTTGTACAAAATCCTGTGCTATCTCTTCTTGTTTGTTGAGCATTTTATAGAAATACCCCATCAATTTCGGGCTATACCTTCGGTGAAGCTCCGTGATTGCAGGATGAGAATGATGCGAGATTACCTCCCGCATCAATTCCTCGTCACTGAGTTTGGTTATGGATCTAAATAAACGCATCGTTACTTCGTTTGATTAGGATTCCATGGTTTCCATTCGACAATCATTCGGTAGTTATCCCAAATGCTGAAAGGAGTTTTAGGAGTGAATAACTTGTTTTTAGGTGTCCATAAATAAGCACATTGACCAGGTTGATTTTGAGTTTCATGGCACTTAAATTCATAATTTTCAATCAGGAATTTTTTACTAAAGATTGATTTTCCTTCACGAAAGTTAAAATCTCCATTTGAAACTAAGTCATCACTATATTTTTGACAAATTGCTTTTTCTTGCTCATTTGGTATTCTTTGCTCAGGATACATAGTCACCTTATCACCTATAAGTAAGGAGTCAAAATCACCGTTGAAATAACGTTTGATAGTGAAGTAGTTATCTTTTGTCTCTTTAAGAAAATCTATATGTTTAATTTTAGCTTGCATATACAGATAGCTATAAAACATGTAATTTGATCGCCATTGATTATATGCTTTTAATTGATTTTCTGTAACTCCCTTTAAAAATGTAAACTGTTGTTCTAAAGTTGTTATGCCTTTATAAATATTATGTAAAAGTTTACGTTCGTTTTCAGTCCAACCTGTTGTGTCTGGAATTGCATTTTTATATTCATTAGAATTTTCGCCAAAGATTTGTTTGTTCCAAAGTATAAAATTTGCGTATTCTTGAATTCTCAATTCATATTGATCACAATAGAGATTTTCAGCAATTTTTACTTTTAATATTGGTTTATATGAATCTATTGTATTTTGATTATAGCTCGGGAAATGAAATGGTCCATTTATTGATTTTCCTTCCCATTTTTTCCACTCCACCTTATTTCTAAAACCGATGTATTTCAATTGATTTGCATCGGTTACAGCTCCTTTTTTGTGGTTTTCATTCACTTCAATCGAACCATTGATTACCTTTCCTGCATCAGCAGTCCATTCAGCAACACCAGAATTTAAGAAATAAGTAATGAATTTGTTTTCTTCAATTTTGATAGTATTAAGGGTATTCAACGAACAAACATCGACAGCATCAATATCCATGATCATTTTCATTTTTTCGAATTTTACATCCTTATCGTTCTTGTTTGCTAATTCCTTAATCACTTCATAATCTTTAACTGTTGGAATAGAATAAACAGGCACAAAAGGAAACTTTTCAATTGTATTTATCTGATAATCAGTTAATCCATTTTGGTAATATTTTTCGACAGTAAAATCAGATTTAGGAGCATTTTCGATTCGAGTAATGTATTTATTTGATTCCAAATAAAATTCAAAATAACGATTGGTTCTCCAAGTAGTATAGTTTTGTGCTTGTTGTTGTGTAATCCCAATCATTGGTAGCGTTGAAAATGATTTATCTTTTAAACTAAAAGAACGATATTGCTCACATTCCGTTTGTATTAATAAATTAGTATCGGGTAAATTATCTAAATATTCTCTTGAAGCTTCTCCATAATATTTCTTTTGATATTCCAAAAAATTATTCCATTCAAATACACTTATTTCGGTTGGATCAATTCCTAAATTTCTTTTAATTTTCAGGGTTGCTACATCGCCAATATCTGGCCTGATTTCCATCATCATTCTAAATCCAACACGCGGATCTACATCAACATAGGTTGCGTTTTTGTCGAAGGTGCAATCTTCAAACACATCATCCCACGAACCACCTTTGATTACTCCTTTGGTACTGGTCATTTCAGCGACATTACCAAACATATTGTGCAAACCTAATGTGTTTGATGGATATGATTGTACTGGTAGGGTATGAAAACCACCATCTAATGCATGATCATATTTTACATTTTTTGGGATAAAAGTACCGGTAACTACCTCCTTATTCTCTTCATAATTTTTGGTGCTATTTTTATTTTCATGGGTTGAGGTTGTCTTTTGTTCAAATTTTATATTTGCTAAATATGGAATTATTGTTGTTTTCCCTTTGTATTCAGATTTCATTAATCCTTTTTGGTCAAGATCTTTCGTTTCTATATTATCATTCGGGAAAGGGGTAAGTGCTTTTGCATTTTTTGATCCTGCTGCATAGCGCCATTCTTCTTCTGTTGGAAGGCGGAAAATAACATAAGGATAACTTGAATTGTTTTTTTCAATTTGTGCATTATATTGCTCTGTCAACCACTTACAATATGCTACCGCTCCTTCGTATGAGATGTTGACCACGGGATAATTATCATACGCCGGATGCCATGCATACATATTTGTCAATGGGTCGTGGAAAGCCATTGGAAAAACTGTATTCCATTTATTAGTATCCACCATACATTTAACGTACAAATCGTAATTTTTTTGCTTTTTCAAATTATTCAAAAACAACCTGTATTCTTTGTTGGTCACCTCAAATTTTCCCATGCGAAGGTTATCTTCATAAGGTCCATTAATAAAACCTGTATTAGGATATTTATTAAACATAGGAAATTCTTTATCTATTTTTTTTACATCAATGTTTTCAGCAATGAAAGGGTATTCTTTTTCTTCGTCATCAATTAATATATCAACAGATTCGAATTTAACATCAGGCATTTGTCGTTGAAATATATTAGAAATCAATTTATTAGTTTCTGTATATAAAATTATATTACCAATTTCTTTATAGTATTTTGCAAGACTAAACAATGAAGGTAAATAGATGGATAATTTATTCGTTTGACCCAATGTATCTTCTACAATAAAATCATGTTTGAGGAAATCAAGTACGTAATTATTAGCGTAGTTTTGTTGAATTTGATGAATGTAATTAATTGGTTTTTCTGAATAACGGTATGTTAAACCATGTAAATAAAGGTTTTCTCCATACTCTTCCATAAAATGAACAATCACATTGTTTGAAAAATACACAGGATATTTTGATTTAAAAATTTGTTCATAATTT
>JBILUY010000027.1:0-20469 GCA_044370735.1 Crocinitomicaceae bacterium
CCTATCGGATTACGCAAGTGGGTAAAATATATGCATAGTTTTGGTTTTGGTGAAAAATTAGAAACGGATATCATTGGAATACGTTCGGGATTAATTCCAGATGTGAAATATTACGACAAATGGTATGGCCATAATAATTGGGCATTCAGTACGATACGTTCAAACTCAATCGGTCAAGGAGAGGTAAAAGCAACTCCTTTACAGTTAGCGAATTTGGCTTGTATTTTGGCGAACCGTGGTTGGTACTATACACCTCATTTCGTAAAATCAATTGGTAAAAAAGGGCCATTGGCAACGTATAGAAAAAAACGCTACACTATGGTCAATCGTCGCCATTATGAATCAGTAGTAGAAGGGATGCGTCGCGTAGTGAATGAAAAAGGAGGAACAGGAGCCGGAGCACGAATGAAAGACATTGTTGTTTGTGGTAAAACTGGTACCGTTCAAAATCCACATGGAGAAGACCACTCGGTATTTATTGCTTTTGCACCTATGCACAAACCGAAAATTGCGATTGCAGTATTCATCGAAAATGCCGGTTTTGGTGGAACGTGGGCAGCACCCGTTTCAAACTTGATGATGGAAAAATATTTATTGAAAAAAATAACAGACAAGGAAAAAGAAGAAAAAATGATGAAAGCGAATTTGGATTAGGTAATTTCCAATCTGTAATTTGTAATCTGAAATCTTCCAATCTAATGCGTTTATGAAAAGAGAAGAATCACTATTTGGAAACATCGACTGGACCTTATTTATCGTTTTTGCGGTAATGGTCTTGATTGGCATTGCCAACGTTTATTCAGCGGCATTTAATCCAAAAGCACCCTTTATATTTGACATTTCTCAAAAATATGGAAAGCAAATTATGTGGGTTGGATTTTCTTCATTTTTAGGCTTACTCGTATTCTTAATTGACGCAAGTATTTACCGGAAATTTGCCATCCCAATTTATCTCTTTTGTTTGATTCTCTTGGTCATCGTGTTATTTATGCCACCGGTCAACGGAGCAAGAGCGTGGTTAGGAATTGGTTCGATGGGGATCCAACCTGCGGAGTTTGCTAAAATTGGAACAGCCATTGCATTAGCGAGTTACATTAGTAGTATCAACGTGAAGCAACAGACGGTAAACACGGTAATCGTTGCAAATATCATTTTATTCATACCTGTTGTTTTAATTTTATTACAACCTGATGCAGGAACTTTTGTTGTCTTTACTTCCTTTCTGTTTGTTATGTACCGAGAGGGAATTACTTATGACCCAATCATTCTTCATTTGGTGAATTTAATTCCAGGTGTTCGCTTTAAAAAGACGTGGGTAGGTTCTCACTTTATTCCGATTTTATTCGTGGTAATTTTCTTATCGATTATTACCTTGTTGATGAGTAACAACACCATCACGTTTTCATTTTTACCAGGAGTGGTTATTCCAGGATTTTTAGGAGTTATTGGCTCTTTGTTTGTAATGGCTGTTTCTTCCTATTTTATCCTTCGTTTCTTCGTTGCAAAACGAGACAGAAGGAGAATTACAATGATTGTAGTGCTTGGATTTGTATTAAGTTCTATGATTTCGTCTATTGTGAATTTCGGTTTCCAAGGCTTACGTAAACACCAAAAAGACCGTATCGAATTATTCCTTGGTTTACGAGAAGATCCAGATGGAGAAGATTATAACCGAAATAGAGCAATGGCGGCTGTTGGTTCAGGTGGATTTTTCGGAAAAGGATATAGCAATGCCAGTGTTGCGAGTGTTGAATCCAACCACGTACCCGAATCAGAGACGGATTTTATCTTTTGTCCTTGGGCAGAGGAATGGGGCTTTGTGGGTAGTTTGACCCTAACCTTACTCTTTATGTTTATGCTATTCCGTATTATACAGATAGCAGAGAGACAAAAAGCAACCTTTAATCGCGTGTATGCCTATTGCGTTGCTATGATTTTGTTTTATCACTACGCTGTAAACATAGGAATGAACATTGGATTTGCTCCTGTAATCGGTATCCCTTTGCCGTTTTTCAGTTATGGAGGTTCCTCAATGATGTCATTCAGCGTGATGATTTACATCCTATTGAAATTAGATAGCCAACGAGGGGATTTCTTGGGTTAAGCCAACAAACGAATACTGTACGTAAATTTCTGTTGGTTCCCTGCTTCCAATCGTTGAATTCCTTCTTTTTGTGTAAAGTCTTTTGTCGTAGTTACACTATCAGAAATACCCAGCCACGGTTCTATACAAACGAAAGGAGCATTCGGTTTTGCCCAAATTCCCAAATAGTTGAAATCAGCAAACGATACCTCAATACCAAAAGTATGAGCATCCGTTTTTAAAGTTGCTTTTCTGGATTTTAAGTTTTTAAAAATTAAGGCATCATTTTGGAAAATAAGGGGGTGAAGTTGCAAGCGTTTCGTATTTTCTAAACAAGGAACAGCAGTTGTATCGATCAATCCATCGGCAGTCACTTTCCATGTAGAATCGTTTTCAACTTTTTCAAATTCAATGTAATAATCCTCATATTTTTCTCCTTCAAAAAACGGACATTTAAATCCGGGATGACCTCCTAATGAAAAATACATTGGTTTCTCCTCGTGATGATTGATGATTGAATGTTCTACATGAATGGTTCTCCCATTCAATACATAATGTAGCACAAATTCAAACAGATATGGATAATTTTTTAACTTATTTTCATCGTATTTATAACGGAATTCGATGGTGTTTTCGTTTAAAATTCTTGCTTCCAGGCTCTTATTATTGCGAATAAATCCGTGTTTCGGCACATTATACGATTGACCTTCAACCAAAAATTCATTGTCTTTCAAACATCCAATAATCGGAAACAACACCGGTGCAAAACTCCCCCAAACAGCAGCATCTCCACTCCACATATATTCCTGATTTGTAGATTTATCCATCACACTACATAATTCAGCACCTGTTTTTTGAACTGAAATTTTTAATAATTTATTTTCGATTGAAAGCATAGGTTTGATTTTGAAATACAATGATACTTAAAAAATGAGAAATTGTTTCCTCCCCCTCTCCCGATAGTTATCGGGACCCCTGCCATTTCGACAAGCTCAATGTAAACACTGGGGAAGGTTTAAATCCACTCACAAAAATTAATTTTTGAATGAATTTAGTTGACGCCCTCTCGTTTCACCCTTCGGACCCCGAAAGTATTGGGGGGGGGCAGTGGGGAGGTGATATTCCTAAACAATAATAAATCAACCAAATATTCTAAAATCTTCCAATTTGTACTCTTCTAATCTGCAATCTTTCAATCTATAATCTTCCAATCCATAAAAAAATTACCTTTGTAAAAAATCTATTAAATGCGTTTACGTTTGTTTTTGATGGTGAGTGTGTTGTTGGGAATATATGATACTTCCTATGCACAAAAAACAATTGAACAAAATGAACGTTTGCATCTGTTACACAAGTCGATGGGGGTAAAGAGTACCATTATTGTGTATAATCAACAGAAAAACAAACTCATCACGAATGACACTTTAGCACTTAAAGCTACATATTCACCAAACAATACTTTTTTTCTTTATGAGACTTTAATTGGGTTAGAAAGTGGAAATATCAAGGATACGTCAGATATGTATGCTTGGGATTTTGTTAAATATCCAAATGAAAATTGGAATCAAGATCAATCGTTATCAATGGCTTTAAAGTACCAAACAGAATGGTATTTTAAACAGGTAGCAAAGGCAATTGATACTAGTAAAATGCAGACTTGGTTGACCTTAATGGGATATGGAAATAGAGATATTTCTGGTGGTATCGATCAATTTTGGAAAAACAATTCGATGAAAATATCGGTTCGTCAACAGTTTGATTTATTTAAACGTTTATATTATTACAATCTTCCTTTTTCTTTTGAACATTTACGTTTTGTGCGTAAAGCATTTACAGTAAATCGGTTGGCTAATAAAAACGTTTATTCATTTAAAACAAAAGGGATGAATAATGGCTTGCCAATAATTTGGTATATGGGTTATATTGAATTTTTGAATAATACGTATTTAGTAGTTCATTGCGTAGAAATGAAGTCCCGTAAGAAAAACAAGTATTTCAGTACTATTCAATCCGAGTTATTGTTTTCTACCTTGAAAGAATTAGGAATAATGGACGATGGTATGTGTGGTAAAATGTAGTTAAGCCAAAACACTCTTCACAATCGCCTCAATATCTTGTTTTTCCATACAAGCAAAATGCTTTTTAGGGCACGCTTTAAAGCCAATTTTAGAACAAGGTCTACACGCTAAATTAGGTACTTCGTGTATCGAAAAATCTTTTTTACGTGGCATATACGGATACATTCCAATGGAAGGAGTTGTATTTCCCCAAATACTTACAATGTGTTTCTCAAAAGCACTTGCGATATGCATCAAACCAGTATCGTGAGCGATGACTATTTTTGCTTGTTGAACGATACTCGCCGATTGACCCAATGTAAATTTCCCACAAGTATTAACCACATGAGGTAAATCTTTTTGAATTTTAGCTCCATTTTCGGCATCTTCGGGTCCGCCTAATAGAACCACTGGAAGTGAAAGTTTTTCGCAGATTTCTCTGATTTTATGGTTTGGTAAACGCTTTGTAGCGAATTGAGCCCCCATTGCGAAAGCCACATATGTATTGGGTTGTAAGCCTAATGTTTCTTCAATATGAACCACGTCTTTTTGTGCAATGTAATAATCGCACGGTAGGAAATCATTTGTTACTCCGAGTGATTTTACAGCTTCAAAATACCTTTCCACGATATGTACATCGGGCATTCTGTTGATTTTAAAGTTCACATACACCCATTTTTGAAGGTTTAATTTCGGAAAACGATGGGTTGTTACTCCTAATTTCCAGGCCAAGGTTCGAGTACGTAGATTATTATGGAGATCAATAACTACATCAAAACCAATTGATTTTAATTTTGGTGTAATTTCATCGATGCTTTTTTCAATAGTATGAAGGGTGTCAATGTATGGATTTTCAGCAAGAATAGCCCGAAATTTTTGTTTGGTAAGAAAGTGAATTTCAGCATTTGGAATTTGTTGTTTCAAGCATCGTACCACGGGAGTAGTTAATACAATATCACCAATAGAACTAAAACGAACAACGAGTACCTTCATTCCTCAAAAATACAAATCTTCAAAATATCACGGAAATGTAATCTAAAATTAACCTTAAACCATAGAGAAAGACTACCTTTGCACCAAACTTACGCTAAATCCCATTTCTATGCGTTTTGAGTTAACCAAAGAATTTTTAGAAAACATCCGTTTAGCCATTCAAACTAATGATTTAGAATGGATTGATAAAAATGTGCTTGAATTGCACTACGTGGATATTGCTGAAATATTGGACGAACTTCAAAACGAAGAAGCCAAGTTCATCTATTTCCGTTTGGAAGAGGAGGTGCAGGCTGACGTATTGATGGAGCTTGAAGAGGAGGTACGTGACCGATTTATCAAATCTCTTTCTACCAAAGAAATTGCAGAGCAGTTAGAGAATTTGGATTCGGATGATGCTGCGGATATCTTATACGAATTGAGTGACAACGAAATTCACGAGGTAATCTCGCAGATGGAGGATGATGAAGCAGCCGATGACATTGTTGACCTCTTAAATTACGACGAAGATACAGCCGGTGGTTTGATGCAGAAAGAATTTTTGCATGTAAATGTGGATTGGACTGTAGAGCACGCCTTAACTGAAATTCGTGAACAAGCAAAAGATGTAGAAAAAGTTTACACAATTTACGTTGTGGACGATATTAATAAATTGATGGGGGTATTGTCTTTGAAATCATTGTTCTTTTCAGAACCTCAATTAATTATCAAAGATTTATACCAAAACAAAAACATCATTTCAGTTAAGGTAACCGAAGAACAAGAAGAAGTAATGCGTTTGTTTGATAAATACGGATTGGTTTCGATACCGGTTTTGGATTATCAAAATAAATTAGTGGGTCGTATTACGATTGATGATGTGGTAGATATCATCCGTGAAGAAGCAGATCGTGATTTCCAATTAGCAACAGGTATTTCCGAAAAAGTGGAGGATAATGCTTCGGTGTTTAAAATTACCCGAGCGCGTTTGCCTTGGTTGATTATCGGAATGTTGGGTGGAACTTTAGGTGCAAAGGTAATCTCGAGCTTTGAAGGAAACATTAGTATTGTTCCAGCATTGGCATTTTTCATTCCGATGATTACAGCGATGGGAGGAAATGTTGGGGTGCAATCTTCAGCAATCGTGGTACAATCGTTAGCTAAAGGAAATCAATTTAAAAGTATTTTTTCCAAGTTGGGTAAAGAGTTATTAGTTGGATTGCTTAACGGATTGATTTGCTCATCGTTAATCTTCGGAATAGCTAGTATTTTTGGCACACTCGATTTAGGATTTGTTGTAAGTATTTCGTTGTTTGTGGTCATTATTTTCGCTTCTGTGATGGGTACATTAATTCCTTTGATTTTAGATAAATACGATATTGACCCAGCTTTGGCTACAGGTCCTTTTATAACGACATTAAATGATGTCCTTGGATTGTTTATCTACTTTACTGTTGCGATGTTAATTTTTAGTTAATATGAAAAGAATATACCATTTATCTACGTGCTCAACGTGTAAAAAAATCATTCAAGAAATCAATCCAACTGCAGATGTGGAATTAATCGACATCAAACAAACGAACATTGATGAAGAAACTCTGGATTGGTTAAAATCAAAAGTAGGTTCTTACGAAGCATTATTTTCGAAGCGCGCAATTAAATTCCGTGAATTAACTCCAAATCAAATTCCGGTGAATGATGACGATTTCAAACCTTTACTTTTACAAGAATATACGTTCTTAAAACGTCCATTTATCATTGATGGAGAACACATTGCAATTGGAAATTCAAAATCAGAAGTGGCGAAAGCGATCACATTTTTTAAGTAACGTAATTCTACTTAAATTTTAACATTTTACTCATTTTTATTTTATTTATTTTTAGTTATATTTGACTAAATTTTAAAAGATTAACCTATGAAATTTACTAAATTATCTGTGTATGCAATGTTGGCTGCGGGTACTGTATTTGTTTCTTCTTGTAAGAAAAAAGATACCACTTCAACAGATACACCTACAGTTTATACAGCTGAGCAAAACAAGGCTATTTTACAACAGTCTGGTTTAGATATGTTGAATCAAATGAATGATGCTAAAGACATGAAAACGATTGATAATGCAATCTACTTCACTGACTTAATGAATCAATCAAATCCGTTTGAAACTGCAAAACCTCAAACAATCTTACCGTTAAAAGTAATGTATGCGTTGAGAGATTTCCGTTTATCAGGAGATCAAGTAGCGGTATATTCAGCTTTAAGAGAGGCTAAATCTTTAGAAGATGATACTACTATCGAAATGGCTTTCAACGATATCAAAGGTACTTATACTTGGAATGCTGCTGATAAAAAATGGGATAAAACAGATGGTGCTGATTTAGTATTAAAATTCCCTGCAACAAAAACAGCTTTAACTAATAATGCTACTTATACAGTTCAATATACTCCTTATACAGGTACTGTTTTAGCTAAAGAATTAGAAGGTAATACACCTAAAAAAATTGTTGCTAAATTAGAAATCAACGGATTAACATTAACTCAATTCAATTTTGATGGTGATTATAATTCGGATGGTGTTCCTAATATGTTGGAAGCTAATTTAAGAGTTGAAAATTATAACTTCAACACTTTATTAACTTTAACATCAGCTAAAGTTGCTTATTCGTATGCGTTTACACACAACACGAAAAACATTTTAGCAATGGGTACTTCATTAACTGGAAACTTTACGAAAGCTCATTTAGAGTCTTTAAATGATAATTCAGTTGAGAAAGTAGAGGATTTAACTAAAATTGCTACTTCTATGAATGCATATATTCAAGTGTTAAACGTTAAACTTGATGGAAATGCAAACGTACAAGGATTGTCTGACGATTTAACTGCTGCTGGTGGTTCTGAAAAAGTAGATGAAAACAAAGCAAAAGCAGTTGAAATCTTAAATAAAAACTTAACATTGAAAGCTTATTATACAGATAGAAACGCAACTATCGGTCATTCTGAGTTTTATGTGAAGCCGTATTCAAATACATACACAACGTATGAATACAATCCGAATACACAACAATATGAGCAAGTTACTAAAACTGAATCAGGTGAAAATATTGATCTACGTTTAGTATTTGAAGATGCTTCTAAAGCAGATTTAGAAACTTATTTCTCTACAGGATTTGATAAAGTTCAAAATGACTTTACACAATTCTTGAAAGATTTAGAATCAAGATATGGATCTAAATAATCTAACGATTTAATAGATACAATAAAGGCTGCTCAATCGAGCAGCCTTTATTGTTTATTAAAAGTGTCTTTCTTCTTTAAACTTGTTACTTTCTACTTTTATCTCATTGATTATTCCACATAACTCAACTTCAACATATTAGTTTTACCATCTTCTTCCAAAGGAATAGAGGCAATGTTGATAACCAAGTCTCCTAATTGTAATAATCCTTCTTTTTTCAATATATACTTGATATCAGCAATTGTATGGTCTGTACTGATGTGTTTGTCATAATAGAAGGCTTTCACCCCCCAAACAAGGTTTAATTGTGTTAAAATAGCTTCGTTGCTTGTGAATATATAAATCGGTGCTTTTGGTCGTTGAGAAGCAATCTTGTATGCAGTATATCCTGAAAAAGTCATCGTAATAATAGCATTCGATTCTACACGTTGCTCTAATCGAACAGCATTAAAACAAATCGAATCTGAAATAAATCGAGGATTGTTTTTTGAAGGAATTACCTCTTTATAATAAATTCCATCAAATGATTCCATTTCTTTAACTATGTTCGACATCGTACGAATCGTTTCTACTGGATATTTACCAACAGATGTCTCTCCTGAAAGCATTACAGCGTCGGTTCCATCTAACACTGCATTCGCTACATCATTCACTTCTGCACGTGTTGGAGAAGCATTAGTAATCATACTTTCCATCATTTGGGTAGCTACGATGATTGGTTTTGCTTGTTCCATACATTTTTTGATCAACATTTTTTGGATCAAAGGAACATTTTGATAAGGAATTTCAACTCCTAAATCACCTCTTGCCACCATAATACCATCCGTTTCAGCTATGATTTCATCAATGTCTTGAATAGCTTCAGGTTTTTCAATTTTTGCAATCACTTTCGCTTTTGCATCAGTTTGCGCGATGAGGTGTTTTAATTCAATGATATCTCTTGCATTTCTAACAAATGATAAACCAACCCAATCTACATTCTGTGTTAATGCAAATTCTAAATCTTGTCTATCTTTTTCAGTAAGAGAAGGTAAAGAGATTTTAGTATTTGGCAAATTCACTCCTTTTTTAGAAGATAAAATTCCTCCGTGAATCACTTTTCCTTCCATTGTATCTACTTTGTTTGTACTCACAATTTCGATACATAATTTACCGTCATCCAATAAGATTTTTTCCCCTGGATTGATATCTTTCGGTAAGTCTTTATAGTTAATTGAGAAATGATCTTTCGTTCCTAATCGTTTATCTGTCGAAATGGTAACAAGTGTATCTTTCACTAATTCAACTCCATTGTTTTCCATTTCATCACAACGAATTTTAGGTCCTTGTAAATCCACCAAAATCGCTGTATGTAAATTTAGTTCAATGTTCAATTCTCTAATGGTGTGAATCACCGCTTCGTGTTGCTCATAGGCTCCGTGAGAGAAATTCAAACGACACACGTTCATTCCTTCCAACATCATTTGTTTTAATACTTCTTTACTAGAAGAAGCAGGACCAATGGTTGCAATTATTTTCGTTTTTTTCATATCAATATTTTTAATTCGCGTCGTAGGATAGAACAAAAGAACTTATTTTCATCGTTGGTTGAACCGAAAACAAATTTCTTAACGTTTTCATCATACTATTCGAAAATCAAATGTTCCGTTGAGTTAAATTCTGTAGGGTCAAATTCGTAGGCAGCAAGAATAGTAGGTAAAGTCTTGATTTTTTGTATGACTGTGCTTACTCCGTAAAGATTGTTATTCAAAATAAACAAAAAATAGTCGATTTGTTTTTGCTCTGGTATTAGAAATTTTCCTTCGTATTTGTTTTTTATAAAAAAGAAAGAAAGGAAATTTTCTACATCATTAAATTCATAATAAGGATGTTGAGATATAAAACCACGTGTATTACTAATGATAAAATTGTCTTCCTTTTTTTCGAGTTGAATATCCAACAATTCGTTTACTCCCCAAACAATACGATAATCATTGTGATGCGAACACAAACCAATCATATCGTAATCATAGTCCGCTTCTAATTCTAATGTATGTTTTATCTTCTTTTTTACCATACGGATACCCTACTTCGAAGGTAAGCTTTTTTAAGGAAATAAAATGAAAAAAAATAGGATAGCTACGAACCAAGTTGGTCTAATAACGCTAAAGTAGTGCGAGATGCTTCTTGTTCTGCTTCTTTTTTTGTTGTTCCTGAACCTGTTCCGTATTTTTCGTTATTGATATAAACAGTTATATCATACGATTTTGCTGGCATTTCTTGATCCGAACGAAATTCTAATTCCCAACGATTGCGTTGACAGGTAATGAATAATTTAGATTTGTAATCGGTATCTTCTGAAAGCAATTTTTTAACATCGATGTATTTTCTAAATACGTGATGTAGAATGCTATTTTTAGCAGCTACAAATCCGCCATCTAAATAAATCGCTCCAAAGATTGCTTCAAGGGTATTGCCCTCGATAGAATTGATGTTTATGCTTCTTCCTGTTTGGTACAGGATTATATTACGTAACTCTAATTTTTCAGCGATATCAGAAAGAACTTTACGACTAACAATTTTCGATTTCAATTGTGTTAAATACCCTTCATCTTCGTGAGGAAAACGATGGTATAACCATTCTGAAATTACCGAACCGATAATAGAATCGCCTAAAAATTCCAAGCGTTCATTTGAAACCAAACGTTCAGATTTCGTTAAATACGATTTGTGGGTAATAGCCTTCTTAAAATACAATAGATTTTTAGGTCTATATCCAAAACGTTCAATTATAAAACGAATTAAATGTAACTCGTCTTTCGGACGTTTCGATGTTAATAAGAAAAGGCGTTTAATCAAGAGAGATTATCCTTTGAATTTTTTGACAATCACAGATGTATTGTGTCCACCAAAACCAAATGTATTTGACAATGCCACGTTTACAGTTCTGTATTGCGCTTTATTAAACGTGAAGTTTAATTTGTTGTCAATTTCAGGATCATCCGTAAAGTGGTTGATTGTTGGAGGAATAGCATCATGCTTCACCGCTAATACACAAGCAATCGCTTCAATCGCACCAGCAGCACCTAATAAGTGACCAGTCATTGATTTTGTAGAGCTAATGTTTAAGTTGTAAGCATGGTCACCAAATACGTGAGTAATTGCTTTTGTTTCAGCAATATCACCAAGAGGTGTTGAAGTACCGTGAACATTGATGTAATCTACTTCTTCTGGTTTCATTTCAGCATCTTCTAGGGCAGAAATCATTACATTTCTTGCACCAATTCCTTCCGGATGCGGAGCAGTCATATGGTAAGCGTCAGCAGATAAACCTCCACCAGCAATTTCAGCATAGATTTTAGCACCTCTTTTGATTGCGTGTTCGTATTCCTCAAGAATAAGCGCACCCGATCCTTCTCCTAATACAAAACCATCACGATCTACGTCAAATGGACGAGATGCAGTTTCAGGTGAATCATTACGAGTAGATAATGCTTTTAATCCATTGAAACCACCCATACCCATTTCGTTTACACCAGCTTCAGAACCACCTGTAATGATGGCATCTGCTTTTCCTAAACGAATTAAGTTGAAGGCATCAATGATTGCGTTACTTGCAGAAGCACAAGCAGATACAGTAACGTAATTTGGTCCTCTAAAACCGTATTTGATTGAAATCATCCCAGCAGCAATATCCGAAATCATTTTTGGGATAAAGAACGGGTTGAATTTAGGAGTACCATCACCAGCAAAGAAGTTTTGAGCTTCGTCTTGAAACGTTTTCAAACCTCCAATTCCAGATCCCCAAACTACACCAATACGGTCTAAATTTGGATTAGCCTCCATAATGCCTGAGTCTGCTACGGCTTCAGAAGATGAAACCATAGCATACTGGGCAAATTGATCCATTTTACGTGCTTCTTTGCGTTCGATAAAATCTTCCACATTAAAGTTTTTCACTTCACACGCAAACTGGGTTTTAAACAAAGACGCATCGAATTGTTTAATGAATGCTGCTCCACTTTTACCCGCAAGTAAAGCTTCCCAATATTCAGTAACTGTATTACCAATTGGCGTTAATGCACCTAATCCTGTAACTACAACTCTTTTTAATTCCATAACAGAACGTCTTTGTTTTTTATTAATTAGTTAGCGTTTTTCTCGATGTAAGAAACAGCGTCACCTACAGTTTGAATGTTCTCAGCTTGATCGTCTGGAATAGCGATATTAAATTCTTTTTCGAATTCCATGATTAATTCTACTGTATCTAGTGAATCAGCACCTAGATCGTTTGTGAAGCTTGCTTCATTAGTTACTTCGCTTTCTGCAACACCTAATTTATCAACGATAATAGATATTACTCTTGTTTTGATATCAGACATTTTTTCTAATTTTAATGTTAATTCAGCCTGCAAAGAAAAGGTTTATGTCCAAAAAAACAAAATAAATGGCAGTTTAATTGTCTTAAAATCAATCTAAATAAACCTAATCAATTGAAATACAAAACATTAATTCGTTTTCTTTTCTTTCAACAAAATATTATTAAAAAAGTTTTAAAATCATATTTTTTTCACTTTCTACTATCTACTTTTGTCTTATGAAGAAAGTGCGATTAGCGATTTTTGCTTCGGGTACCGGTTCCAATGCAGCGAAATTGATGGATTATTTTAAAGATCATTCATCGATTGAAATTGCTTTTGTGTTGACTAACAAACCACAAGCTCCTGTGGTTGACAAAACCAATGCAAGAGGGGTAACCCTGATTACGTGTACCAACCAAGAAGTGGATCAATTGAATTTTATGGTGAATATTTGTCATTCGAATCAAATTGACTTTATCATACTTGCTGGCTTTTTACGTAAAATTCCAACTGATTTAATTCACCAATTCGAAAATCGTATCATCAATGTTCATCCTTCACTCTTACCAAAATTTGGTGGTGCAGGAATGTATGGATTGAATGTACACAACGCTGTTAAAGAAGCTGGTGAAACCGAATCTGGAATTACGATTCATTATGTAACAGAAAATTTTGATGAAGGTCAACGCATCGCTCAATTTTATACTCCAATTTTTTCTTCAGAAACACCTGAACAAATTCAACATAAAATCCATCTACTCGAACAAATCTACTTCCCCATTGTTATAGAACAGGAAATCAATAAAGTTATCTTGTTTCCTCCCTTGATGGAGGATTAAGGAGGGTGACTTACTTTATACTTTTCCCTTTATACTTACCACTAAATTCAGTAATGAAACTTATCCTTTTTACCCTCATATCAATCCTTGCTTCTCTACCCTCAAATCTATATAAACTTAAGGTAGAAATAGTCGGTTTGCGATCGAATAAAGGACAAGTGATGGTGGCTTTGTACAGAGAGATTGATGATTTTCCAACGAAAAAAGGGCGTTATAAATACCTCTTATTAAAACCTCAAAACCATACTGCAACTGGTGTTTTTGAAGATTTACAACCTGGAAAATATGCCGTTGCGGTGATTTTAGACGAAAACAAAAGTTTCGATATGGATAAAAACATCGTGGGCTATCCGACTGAACAATATGGATTTTCAAACAATGCACGCGAACAATTCAGTGCGCCTTCCTTCCAAAAAGCAGCCTTCGAAATCCATTCAGATCGTAAAATTCAGATTAAGGTAGAGTAGTCTTTCTACTTTTCCCTTTCTACTTTCCACTTTCCCCTCTATACTCCTCAATACTCAAAGTCAACTCGATAAAATCTTCCACAGATAAACGTTCAGGGCGCATTTCTAAAAAGCGACTTTCAAACGGTTTATCACCCATAAAAGGTTTAATCGAATTGCGAATCATTTTACGGCGTTGATTGAAACACGCTTTTACGACTTGGAAAAATAACTTCTCACTACAAGGTAAAGAAGTACGCGTATTTCTTGTCAGACGTATTACACCCGATTTTACTTTGGGAGGAGGATTGAAAACGTGTTCATCTACCGTGAAGCAATACTTGATATCATAAAAAGTTTGCAATAGTACACTGATGATTCCATAGGCTTTAGACCCAGGTTTTTCAGCGACACGTTCTGCAACTTCTTTTTGAAACATTCCCATAATTTCAGGAACCTGATTGCGATAATCTAAACAGCGAAATAAGATTTGGGAAGAGATATTATATGGGAAATTACCAACGACAGCAAACGGTTCATCCCCAAAATAATTGGCAAGGTTCACACGTAAAAAATCTGCTTCGATGATTTTATCTCCTAATGTTGGAAAATGTTCTTGCAAATAAGGAATTGACTCACGGTCTATGTCCATCACCCACAAATCATTTTCCGGATTTTCTAATAAAAACGTAGTTAATGCTCCCATACCAGGACCAATCTCAAGCACACGACGGCAACCCAAGTGTCCACCAAATTGATCCGCGATGCGCTTACTTACATTTTTATCAATCAAAAAATGTTGTCCGAGGTTCTTTTTCGCTCTAACCGACATTCGGATGGAATTGTTCGATAACATTTAAGATGGTACGGAAAGCTGCAAATCTACCTGCATATTTATCCGTGTGTTCTTTCTGTAAACGAGGAGCGTGTGTACGTTGGTATTCTTCGTAAATTTCTTCCGAAGGACTCAAATACATAATTGAATACGTAACTCCACCTTCTTCTTCTCCTTGAATACGAGAAATTTTCCCTTCAATAAAACATCCTGTATTGATTACATCCGGAATGTGTGTAGAACGCATCCATTGTAACCATTCTTCCTGAATTTCAGGATCTATACTCACTGTAACATTATATAATACCATAGATACAAAGTTAGAGAAAGATTTAGCTTTAAGAAATTTTTTATTCTCAAATTAAACTTTCATTAATTTGAACAGTCAAATACTCAAAATATCAAGAATTAGAAGATTAAGTTTAAATTTGAAATAACATTTACCGTATGAAAAAAATAGTATTTATAGTTTGTTTATCTGTTGGTTCATTTTCATTTGCTCAAACCAATGATCAAAAGCCAGCTTTGAAGTTAGAATTACGTTCAAATGCTAAAGATGAGGTAATTTCTCGCGTTGATAATGATAAAAAAGAACAAGTTATCGAGTTAAAAAAAGAACGTTTAGAAAAGCGTTTAATGAAATTAGAGAAAAGACGTGAACGTCCTCATTTTGATAAAAATAAAGACAAAAAAGACGTGGAAAAAACACGTGAAATCAAACGAGAAAAAGTAAAAGAATTACGTGAAAAACGTAGAGAAATCATTAGAGAACGTAGAAATGGATAAGATTATGAAAAAATACATAGGAATTATTTTTTGTTTATTGAGCGTTTCTTTGTTCGCTCAAACTACAAAAGCAGATTGTGAACCTGCCTTGAAATTGGTGAAAGAACAACAACCAGCAAAAGCGATTGAATTGTTTTTGAATTTAGAAAAGACAAAAGGTCCTTCAGCGGAATTGTATTTTTATTTGGGGAATTCGTATATGGATCTGCAACAATATGACAATGCTTTGATGGCTTTTTCAAATGCGATTTTGAATAACAGACAATACAAAGAAGCGATTTATAACCGTGCAAATATTTATTATTTCCTAAAAGAATATAACAAAGCATTAGAAGATTTCGATGCTTATATTTCATTAGATACGTTAAAAGGCGCGGCTTTTTACGATAGAGGAAATGTATATTTCAAATTGGAAAAATATGAAAAAGCGGTAAAAGATTTCCAAACAGCAGCACGATTAAGACCGACAAACGAAGCTGTATTTTTTGATTTAGGAAACACGTATTTCAAAATGGAAAAATTAGAAGAGGCCGTAAGAGCGTTTGACAAAGCCATTGAGTTAAATCCTAATATGGCTGGATTTTATTTTAACAGAGCCATCGTTGAATATAATCTAGGTTTTCCTGAAGATGCTTGTGCTGATTTCCAAAATGCAGCAGAATTAGGTGACACAGAAGCAGCGGGTTATATAAAAGAACTTTGTAATTAATTAATCATTTGAAAATAAGTAGATTATTTATTTTATTTCTTTTAATCAGTCAAGGATATCTTTCACAATCAGTGAGGGATACTGTCATTTCTGATAGTATCGATCCTGTATATCGTCGGTTAAGACTCGCGCTTAATTATTCGAGCGCCAATACCTTTTTAGGAAAAAAAGATTCTATTTCTATTCCAATTTTATCTCCTACCTTGAAGTACACTACTTCCAAGGATTTTTTTTATCAAGTAAACTTGGTGCATTCGAATACTACCGATAAAGTGTTTGATCAATTAGATTTACGTGCTGGATATAATTATTATTTCAACGACCAATGGAATGCGTCTATTTCATACACTCGTTCCTTTTATAGTAAAGCAGTGGATCGTTTGAATGCAATCGTTAATAATGATATCAATGTATATGTTGGTTATGATTGGGATTATGTGTATTCTGCTTTGAGTTTTGATTACACCAGTGGGGCAAAAGATTATTCTTATAACTATACTGATACGATTTGGGGACTGAATAAAAAGAAGTTTGTGTTGATTGATACAAAAGAAACAGGAAATGTTTCTGCCAAAGATTACACAATTACTTTTATGAATTCACGCCAGTTTTATTTTTATGAACTTTTTAATAAAAATGACAAACTCATTGTGTGTCCAGAAATCGATGTGTATTATGGATCTCAAAATTCAGTGCAACAAAGCAGTGTGGTACGAAAATTAGTAAAAGGTAAAAAACAAAAAACAACTGTTGCAAACGATAATACTAAATATCCATTTATGGCCTATACGTTGAATCTTGATTTACGCTATATCTATAAAAAATTAACTTTTAATCTCTCTCCTTATTATACAATACCTCAAAAATTAGCATCTGACGAATCTGTTCAAAAGCCTTATTTTGTGATGTATGGAGCCATTTTTTATACTTGGAAATGGGAAAAGAAATAAAAATTTAAAAAAAAATTACTTTTTGATTAAACCTTTTAACTTTGAATAAGTCTAATTACTAAATCTCAAAAGAAAACACAATGAAAAAGAAAACTTCAATTACTGTAAAGTCCCTGTTTGTAGCAGGAGTATGTTCTATGTTATTTGCATGTAACAGACAAACTGTAACGGATGATACCGCTACAATTACCAACGACGATAGCGCTGCTGAAAACGCGTTTTATGATTTAAAAACAGCAAGTGATGCAGCTGGTACAGATGAAACTTCAAACACAAAATCAATTGAAAAAGGATTAAAAGGCGATTCTTGTGTTACTGTTAAATTGATTGACTTTGACACATTAACTAAAAAAGGGAAAATTCAATTAGATTTCGGTTCTACAAATTGTACGTGTAAAGATGGTAAACAACGTCGTGGTAAAATCGAAGTTGAATATAAAGGAGAGAAAAATTTAGTAGGAACGGAAGTTATCTATACTGCTGATCAATATTTTGTAAATGATTACGGTGTTTCTGGTAAAAAATCAGTGAAATATTCTGCTCCTTACACTTGGACAATCAAAGTGGAAAATGGGGTAGTGACTAAACCAGACGGAAAAACAGTTACTTGGTCATCTGATCGCGTGAGAAAAATGGTAGCAGGTACTTCTACGTTGTTAGATCCAACGGATGATTCTTACGAAGTAACTGGAACATCTTCAGGTAAAAACTCTGCTGGAAATGATTATTCTTTCGAAACAGAAACTCCGTTATTATTCTCTTACGGATGTCAATATATTTCTTCTGGTAAATTAAAAATCAAACGTTCTGGTAAAAAAGATGCAGTGGTTGATTACGGTGATGGAACATGTGATGATAAAGGAACTGTAACTGTAGGTACTTGGACTAAAGACATTACGTTAAAAGCTAAATTAGCGAAGTAATATTCCAAATATATATTAAAACACAAAACGGCTATCTCTCGATGAGGTAGCCGTTTTTTTGTTGCTTGTTTTTTCTATTTCTTTCATCTATTTAGTTTCTTTAAATATCCGGGTAGCTGTTTTTTATATTCTTCTAAATCCCAAGTTAATCCGACATGGGATACATATTCTGCAATAGGTCCTAGATTTACAGATGCTCTACGTTTATCTACATTGTCAGGGTCTATCAATGCAAATACATAAGCTGTCCCATCTTCATTGCTACCAATTTGGCTTCCGTATATTTGAGGTTTTCCCAAACCTATTGCAACGCGATCTTCTAGCAATGCTAAATCTGAACCAAATGCATTTCCTTTTTGCACTGCATCACGCATCATCGGCAGGTAATTTTGTTGCGTTTTTAAATCGGAATGTTGGATTACTAAAAACAAAGTCATATTTCCCTTTCTACCTATTATATCTGCCCCTAACCATCCACGTTGATCTAATATTTTACGGATGATTTTTAAATTTTCTTTATCCGTTTTTGAAATGAGTTTCCAATGAGCTTTCATTTCCTTTGAGTTCATACCGAATTGATTTTGAATACTATCTATTTGTATACGGTACTTTTGATCTTTTTCTACTATTTCATTCAGTTGAGCAATTAGTTGACGATCGTAATTTTTTTCTCGTGTTTCTTGTTTTTCTTTTAGAACTTGAACCATTGGCTTCCAACGTTTGTCAGTCTTCATTGGAAGTAAAGACTCATTATTTACCAGTTCTGTTGTATCTGAAAGCAGATCTCGAATTACTAAACGATCGATGTGATAAAATGCACTATCCATATTTCCAGATTGTGCATAAGAAACTGCTGCAAAATAGCGATGCTGCGGAATTGCTTTCCAATCTAAAAATGAAAAAGCACGACTATAATTTTCAGCTGCTGCTTGGTATTTTTTTACTTTGTAGAGAGAATCTGCTATTTTAGAAAATTCATCATATTTTACTCTATCTTCTTGAGCATACATAAAGGTTGAGCATACTATGTACACAAATAACAATTTTGTTTTTAGTTTCATATCTAATTATTTATAGTTCAAAAATAAAGAAATGATTTAAGGAAAAATTGTATAATTGGGACATATGCGCTATTTAGAAGCCAAAAATTGTTAACCACCAACAACAAAAATTTGATTGAAGACATTCAAAAAATCACATAATTCATAGGAATAATGTGTAAAAAATCACATAATTCATAGGAATGAAATTTTTTAAAAATGCAAACACATTCAAAATGAATGAATTTCATTTTTTTGATAAAAAATTTCTATTTTCATTGAACCTTTTTCGAACTCGTGAGTATTACGCTCGAAATCATTTCATCATTCTTGGAATTAGGCCTCCCAAAAATCGTGAAGTACAAAATTTTAAAAAATGAAAAAACTAATTTATATAGGAATGATGTGTGTGTTTGCATTAACGGCATTTGCACAAGAACCTGAACAAATAGAATTGGGACCTAACGGTACGTTAGAAGTACGCACCAACAAAAAACCCATCGAATATTTCGAAACCCAAATCAAATTATGGGAGAAAAAGGTAAAACAAGATAAAAAAGATGCCAATGCATGGTTGAATTATTTTGCTGCGACGAAGTGTGCGAACCGATTGGAAGAGATAAAGATGAAGGATTCATTAAAATCAAAATTTGGCTCATTAATGGGAATGGAAATTGATATGTCCAAAAATAAATATCAATACAAAAAAATCGCAGAAGAAGCATTTCCAATTATCTCAACAACTTTTGAAGGTAATTATATGATGCACTTTAAGGAAAAATATTATATAAAAAACGATTATTCATATCTCCTAAAAGCAAACGAAATTAAACCATTTGAAAAATCGATTTTAATAGAATTATTAAGATATTATGAATTGATTCAAGATTTACCAAATGCAGAAAAAGTGGCGATTGAAGTCGCAAGATTAAAATTTTTTACTGAATCTGATTACGCTATTGCTTATAATATTCTTTCAGAAATTGATGAAAATGCGGTATTGATTACGGATGAAAATATTGATTATTTCCCTTGTTTAATTCTTCAAAAACTAAAAAAAATTAAACCAAATGTTCTGATAACCACGACTAAAAACATCAATCCTGTATATAGCACATCCTATGAATATGCAGATAAAACGTTGGCTAGAATTGGATTAGAATCAATCAAAGCACCAGAAACTAATAACAAGATAAGAAAAAAAGATTTTATAGAAAAAGTAATTAAAGAAACAGAAGTATTAGAGAAAAGAAATT
>JBILUY010000156.1:0-6200 GCA_044370735.1 Crocinitomicaceae bacterium
ATACATTTATGCGGATGATTATGAATCTTACGAATCTAAATTCAAAGAATTATTATTGATTAAAAATGAATTTTCATTAAAATACCGAATTGTAAGATTAAATAAAACTGTAATTCCGGTATTGAGTAATATTATTGTTAAGAAAAATGAACTTGGTGAAATCATTGAATTCAATGGTACAATCCAAGATATTTCTGAACAGTTTAAAGCAGAACAATTAGAAAGAGAGAATATTGAGCTTCAAAAAGAAAAAGAGCTAATTGAGTTAGCAACAAAACAACATGAGCAGTTTTTAGCTAATATGAGTCATGAAATTCGAACTCCAATGAATGCAATTGTTGGAATTTCGAATTTGGTGACACATAGTGGGAATTTAGATGTTAAAACTCGAGAATATATGAATGCAATAAAAACGAATTCAAGAAATTTATTGCGTATCATTAATGATGTACTTGATTTTTCGAATATTAATAGTGGAACATTTGAAAAACATCAATTGAATTTTGAATTAAATGAATTTATGTATTCTACAATTGAATTAGTTCAAGATAAATGTCAAGAGAAAGGTTTGGAAATTAATGTTTTCATTGATGAAGGATTGTCTACTAATTTAAGTGGAGACGTATTGAGAACGACTCAAATTTTAAGTAATCTTTTAAATAATTCTGTCAAATTTACAAACGTTGGTAAAATTGTGTTTTCTGCTGAGAAATCAAATAAAAAATCCGAAAATGGTATTGAATGGATTGATTTTAAAGTAATAGATACAGGGGTTGGTATCCCAGAAGAGAAGCTAGAACGTGTATTTGATACATTTTTTCAATTACATGCAGAAGATCAAACTAAAAATACGGGAACAGGTTTAGGTTTATCAATCGTAAAAAGAATTACAGAAGCTTTAGGAGGTGAAGTTATTTTAAATAGTTGGGAAAATATAGGTACTGAAGTGATTATAAGTTTACCTTTTAATCAAAGATCAGAGCATATTGAAATTGGTGATAAAAATTTTAATGAGGTTAAAATTTTATTGGTAGAAGACAATCATTTCAATCAAATGGTTGCAGAAGAAACAATTAAGAGTTGGAATGAAAAAGTGATTGTTGATATAGCTGAAAATGGAAAAATAGCATTAGAAAAATTACAGGAAAATGAGTATACTCTAATTTTAATGGATATTCAAATGCCTGTTTTAGATGGTCATGAAACAACAAAACAAATTCGAGCTACTTTTCAAGAACCTAAAAAATCGATTCCAATTATTGCTGTGACTGCACATGCTTTTAAAGAAGAAATTGAAAATTGTTTTAAAAGTGGTATGAATGATTATATTTCAAAACCTTATGAATCAGATGATTTAATTAACAAAATATCTAAATATATTTCGATTTCTTATAATAATGATATAAGTAATGATAAGAATGTTACTGAATCAATATCATCTGATATAGAGAAAATCGTTAATTCAATCTATTCTAGATTTTACTAAAGGAAAAAAAGAGCGAATTGTTAAAATGGTTGAGATGTTTTTAAACGAAACTCCAATCGAATTGGATAAAATGATACGTTTGTTTAATGAAGGTAATTTTACTCAACTTAAAACGTTAGCACATTCTTTTAAACCAAAATTCACTTATTTAGGCATGCCTCAATTCAGTGAAATTGCTAAACAAATAGAAAATCTTTCTGTAGACGCAAAGAATGAAGAAGAAATTAATAATCTAATAACAGAGTTAAATAGCGAGATTGAAATGGCATATAAAGAGTTGTCAGATTTCTTAACAAGTCTTTAATTTTGATCCAGTTTTTTCCAATTTTTAAAAATGATTTCTATATCTGTTAGAAAAGAATAATTTTTTGCGTAAAGTAAATTAGATTTTAGACTTGGGATACTAGAATTTTCTTTTAAATCTCTAGGGTTAAAGATTCCAGATTTTAAAAATGGAAGTTGAGATTTTTCTAAATTATCTAATTTACTAAAACTGACAAATGTCTTTTTGCTTATTAAACAAGAAAAAACATTTGTAATAAACTGTTTTTTGCTTTTGAAGAAGAAAATCAGAATAGGGCTTGTTATTATCAATAATACAGCAAAAATTACATCTAATGTTCTTTTATTTCTAATAGAGTTTGGTTGTGTAATTTTTTGATTGTCAATAGTGTAGTACTCTCCATTTGTATCAGAGGAATTACTTCCAATTAAATAAGAGCTATCTGGTTGAGCAATTTTAAATAACGTTTTTGTTTGAGCTAGTTTATTCATCCAAAAAATGATAGTTTGAGAACTTGTGTCTTTTGCACAGAAAATGATTTCATCAATTTTGTAGATTGTTTGTATTTGGTCTAATTGATTTATTGTTCCAACTTGTTCGTTATTTTTAAAATCACCAGCAGAAACAAAATGTATTTTATTTGTGTTTTGACTTGATTGTTTTAAAATTTCAACGATTCTTTTTGATTCTTCGTTAGAACCAACAATAGCAAAAGATTTTGGTTTATCGCCATTGATACTATATCTTTTGCTTACAGATTTAGATAATATAAATCTACTTAAAATAAAGTAAAACAGTGTAGAGGTTGTGCCTAGAAGAATAAATAATCTAGAAAATTGATATTCCTTTGGTAGAAGAGCGTAAATAACTAGAATTATTAAGGTTCCAAAAAATGTTCCTTTTAAAATATTTATCAATTTTACAGGATAATCATAAGTTCCTGAATATTTTAGTGAAAGTAACCAAGTAGCACTATACGCTGGAAAAGCATATTTAATCACGTCTACTGGAAAAAGAATTCCTTTGTTTTTCCAAATAATACTTAAACCACTTAAAATTAAAATTACAAATGTAAAATCAAAAAGTGGTAAAATAGATTTTTGTATAAATCGAACCAAAATGGCCGCTCCAGCTCGAAGGTAGATGGCAAAATTTATTAAAAAAGAGAATAGTTTTGCGTTGTTTTTTGAGAAATGTTTTTCTGCAAAAATGACCATGGCACGATAAAAAACAAATACATAGTTGACAGAGCTTTTCTTTGTACTTTCTCCTTTATAATGTATAATATTCGTGTCTGCAAAATAGTAATTTTTATAGCCGCCCAATTGAATTCTATAGGATAGATCAATATCTTCTCCATACATAAAGAATGTTTCGTCTAACAAACCAACCTTCTCTAATGTCTCTCTACGCATAAGCATAAAAGCTCCACTCAATATATCTATTTCGTTTGTTTCGAATTCAGAGAGATAACCTAAATGATATTTCCCAAATTTTCGAGATTTTGGAAATAGTTTACTTAAACCAAATATTTTATAAAAAGCTACAGATGGCGTTGGTAAACCTCTTTTTGATTCAGGTAAAAAAGTCCCACTTCCGTCTACCATATGGACACCTAATCCACCTGCTTCTGGGTGGGTATTCATAAAGTCGATTACTTTTTGAAATGTGTCCTCCTCAACAACCGTATCTGGATTCAACAAAAGAACATATTTTCCTTTAGAAATTTCTATTCCTTGATTGTTTGCTCTAGAAAAACCAACATTCTCTTTATTTTCAATAATGACAGTCTCAGGAAATTTGTTTTTAACCATTTCTACTGAATTATCAATAGAATTGTTATCAATAACAAACACCTCGCCATTGATATTAGTTAATGCTTTATAGACTGAATTCAAACATTGCTCTAAAAAATAGGCAACATTATAATTCACAATAATAACTGATATGTCTACTGAATGTTTAATGATATTGAGTTTAAAGTAGAAAGCTTAAAGTAGAAAGTCTTTTCACTTTCTACTTTTTACTTTTATCTAATTGCGATGCAAGAAATTTCAATAGGAACATTCATTGGAAGTCTACTAACTTGAACAGTTTCTCTAGCAGGAGGATCAATATCAAAATATCCACCATATACACCATTTACTGCAACGAAGTCATCTAAATTTGTTAAGAAAATCGTTACTTTCACGATGTTTGAATAATTCATCCCAGCTTCATTTAATAACAATCCAATATTATCCATAATCTGTTTTGTGGAAGCTTCTATCGTTTCTAGTGTTAATTCTCCCGTTGTTGGATTAGTAGGTATTTGACCACTAACATATAAAGTGTCATTTTTTAATACTGCAGGACTATAAGGTCCGATTGGAGCAGGAGCGCCTGGTATTTTGAAAGTTTGTTTCATAATCGAAATATTTATACTGTTTAACTAACTTTGTACAAGTTTATGAAATAATCCTGAAATGCGTATCACTCTTATTGATAACTATGATTCATTTACCTATAATTTGGTTCATTATTTAGAAGAAAATAATGTAGACGTGCAAGTTATGAAGAATGATGAAATTGATTGGGATGTTCTTGATAAAACAGATGGAATTATTCTTTCACCAGGTCCAGGATTACCTAATGAATCTGGGGATTTAATGAAAGTAATTCAAAAACATCATTCTAATAAACCAATTTTAGGTGTGTGTCTAGGAATGCAAGCTTTGGCGACTTTCTTTGGTGATTCTCTTGAAAATCAAGAAGAAGTAAAACATGGGGTTACAGAAAAAATCCATGTCAAATCCTATTCACCAATTTATTATGAAATTGAATCTCCAACAGAAGTCGGATTATATCATAGTTGGAAAATAATTTTACACGAAAAATCTCCTTTTTTTGCTACAGCAATTTCAGAAAATGAAATATTAATGTCGTTTCAGCATAACACTTTGCCATTGTTTGGTGTGCAGTTTCATCCAGAATCTATTATGACTATACAAGGAAAGAAAATGCTTCAGAATTTTATCGCTGTGATAGGGTAGATTACTTCTTTTTTTATGGAATCAATTTAAATAGACTAAAATTTAATAGAATTTTTAGTAAATAGTTGAATGCATTGTTTTAAAAATATATACTTTTGCCCAAGTTTAATTTAAAATTCACAAAGAATGTCAAGTAAATACCAAGCTCAGATTGATGCTTTCATGGAAAAAGTGAGAGCGACAAATGGTCATGAGAAAGAATTTATTCAAGCAGTTCAAGAAGTTGCTGAGGCAGTTATTCCTGTAATTGAAGAAACTCCTAAATACAAAAACGCTAAAATTCTTGATAGAATTGTTGAGCCAGAGAGAACAATTTTGTTTAGAGTTCCTTGGTTAGATGACAAAGGTGAAGTACAAGTGAACAGAGGATACCGTGTAGAATTTAACTCTGCAATCGGACCTTACAAAGGTGGTTTACGTTTCCACCCATCTGTAAACTTATCAATCTTAAAATTCTTAGGTTTTGAGCAAATCTTCAAAAACTCTTTAACTACATTACCAATGGGTGGTGGTAAAGGAGGTTCTGATTTTGATCCTAAAGGAAAATCAGATAATGAAGTTATGCGTTTTTGTCAATCTTTCATGACTGAATTAGCTCGCCATATTGGTGCTGATACAGATGTACCTGCTGGTGATATCGGTGTTGGTGGTCGTGAAATTGGTTACATGTTCGGTCAATATAAAAGATTACGTAACGAATTTACTGGTGTTTTAACTGGTAAAGGTTTAAATTGGGGTGGTTCATTAATCCGTCCTGAAGCAACTGGTTATGGAACTGTATATTTCGCTAAAGAAATGTTAGCTACTAAAGGTGATTCTTTCGCTGGTAAAGTAGTTGTAGTTTCTGGTTCAGGAAACGTTGCACAATATGCTTGTGAAAAAGCTACTCAATTAGGTGGTAAAGTAGTTACTTTATCTGATTCTTCAGGTTACATCTATGATGAGGCTGGTATCGATGCTGAGAAATTAGCTTTCGTTATGGAGTTGAAAAATGTGAAAAGAGGTCGTATCGCTGAATACGTTGCTAAATACCCATCTGCGAAATTTGTTGAAGGAAAACGTCCATGGGAAGTAAAAGCGGATATCGCTTTACCATGTGCTACTCAAAACGAATTGAACGGTGAAGAAGCAAAATTATTGATTGCTAATGGTGTTATCGCTGTTGCTGAAGGTGCTAATATGCCTTCAACTCCTGAAGCTATCGAAGCATTCGATCACGCTAGAGTTCTTTTCTCTCCAGGAAAAGCTTCTAACGCTGGTGGTGTTGCTACTTCTGGTTTAGAAATGTCACAAAACTCTTTACGTATGTCTTGGACTGCTGAAGAAGTTGATTCTAAATTACATGGAATTATGGTTTCTATCCACACAGCTTGTGTTAAATACGGAAAACGTGAGGATG
>JBILUY010000157.1:0-6146 GCA_044370735.1 Crocinitomicaceae bacterium
GAAATAAAATGATCTCCTTCGACTTCTTCCTTAGGAAGTAAATACGCTTTTGCTACAACTAATCCACTTCCAACCATTAATCCCCCTGATACAAGTGTTAAAAATTTAGCAAAAGCTCGTCTTCCCACAAGTGTAGCTTCTTGTCTTTCGTAAGGAAAATCTTTTTTCCAATTTTCAAGTTGATTTTCTTCTTTTTTATTCATTTTTTATCTTTATTTTAGTCAATCACAAGTTTTGTTGAACCTAAAGGCATCATTAAGTTGACTTTAGTATAGACGACTTCTTTATTAAATTCAAATGTATTAATTGGAGTACTTTTAGGTCGCATTTCTTTTATTTCAGCTCTTGTGCCAAAAAATAAAGCGCCACTTGGGCAAACAGTTGCGCACATTGGTTTTTTACCGACACTTGTTCGGTCAAAACACATTGTACATTTCATCATCATATCATATTGCTCTATTTTTTTTGGAACCCCAAATGGACAGGCCATGACACAGTTAGAGCAACCGATACATCTTGCTGTATTTGCAGTATGAACAATTCCCATTTCATCTTTTGTGATAGCATCGGCCGGGCAGACATTTGCACAAACAGGATCTTCACAATGCATACAGACTTGGACTGTCGTTTGAATTGTATGAGAACGGTCTACATAATGTACATGTATCATTGAATCTTGACCATTTGTTTCACATTCTGCACAAGCCATTTCACAAGCTTTGCAACCTATACAACGTTGCATATCTAAGAAAAATTCTTGTTTATCGGAGAAATTATGATTATCCATATTAAAAACCTTTATGTGCATTAGTAACTTTCAAAATCGGAGCAAAATCACCAGTAGGTGTCAGTTTACAAGCACAAACTTTGAATTCAGGAATTTTTGAAATAGGGTCTAAAGTCCCTGGAGTAAGAATATTGGCAGATTTTTCACCTGGCCAATGATAAGGAATGAAAACTGTATCTTTACGAATAGTTTCAACTATATTAGCAGGAAACTTAGCTTTTCCTCTTCGAGTAGAGACCTCAACAATTTCACGTTGTCGAATGTTAAGTTTTTCCGCCATATCAGGATGGATTTCTACTAATGGTTCAGGATATTGTTCAACTAGTTTTCCAATCCTTCTAGTTTGTGTACCACTTAAATATTGAGATACAACTCTTCCTGTTGTTAAGATAATTGGAAATTCTTCATCAGTAACTTCTCCTGGAGGTCTGTAGCTTACAGCATTGAAATGAGCTTTTTTATCAGGAGTATTGAATTGATAATCCTCCCACAAACGAGGTGTTCCAGGATGTTCAATGCTAGGACAAGGCCAAAAAACACCTAGATTTTTTTCAATTTTTTCGTAAGTTATTCCATAATAATCTGCATTTCCTCCTTTTGAAGCAACTCTTAACTCGTTGAAAATAGATTCGCTATCTGGATAAGTAAAGAATTGTTCTGAACCTAATCGTTTAGCTAATTCTAAAATTATTTCGGTGTCAGTTTTGGCATTTCCAGGTGGAGTGACTGCTTGCCTAATTCTAATAACTCTTCCTTCGGCAGATGTAGTTGTTCCTTCTTCTTCTTCTTGCAGTGAACCAGCTAAAATCAAATCCGCATATCTTGCTGTTTCATTTAAGAAGAAATCGATACAGATGTAATATTCTAATTTTTCTAAAGCTTCACGTACATATTGACTGTTTGGTAATGAAACTAAAGGATTGAAACAAATGGATAATAAACCTTTAATTTCTCCTCGATGAATTGCATCTATAATTTCGTATGCTGAAAGACCTTTGTGAGGTAATTCCGTTTCGTTGATACCCCAAACATCCGCAATATATTTTCGATGTTCAGGATTCTCTATATCTCTATTTCCCGGTAATTGATCACATTTATGTCCGTGTTCTCTTCCACCTTGACCATTTCCTTGACCAGTGATTGTTCCATATCCACAATAAGGTTTACCAATTCTTCCAGTTGCTAAAACTAAATTAATACTACTTAATACATTTTCAACTCCTTTAGAATGATGTTCAATTCCCCTAGCATGTAATAAAAAACTAGTTTTAGCTTTACCCCATGATTCAGCTGCTTGTCTTATTTTTTCCGCAGTAATTCCTGTAATTGATTCTGCCCATTCAAGCGAATAACTAGAAACAGCCTCTTTGCTTTCTTGGAATCCAGAAGTATATTTCTCAATAAATTCTTCGTTTACTAAGTTGTTTTGAATTAAGTAATTTAACATTGCTCCAAAAAGAGCAGAATCTGTTCCGGGTTTAATATCTAGATGAATATCAGCTGTTCTAGCTAATGGAATTATTCTAGGGTCTACAACAATTAATTTTGCACCTCGGTCTCTTGCTTTCCAAATCCAATGTGTTAGGGTAGGAAAAGTTTCGCTAATATTTGCTCCAGCAACTAAAATAACTTCTGAATATTCTAAATCGGCGTAATTATTAGATGTTCTATCCATTCCAAAAGCTTTTTTATTAGCAGCTCCAGCACTAACCATACATAGACGTCCGTTGTAGTCCAGGTTTTTGGTGTTTAATGCAATTCGTGCAAATTTGCCTACTAAATAACTTTTTTCGTTTGTAAGGGAAACACCTGATAACATAGCGAAAGAGTCTTTACCATATTTTTGCTGAATAGATTTGATTGCATTTGTGGTTTTTACATATGCTTTTTCCCAATCAATTTTTTCAAATCCTTTTCCTTCAACTCTTACTAATGGGTCTAAAATTCTATCTGGATGATTATTTTGTAAATATCGTTGAACTCCTTTTGGGCATAATCTACCTTGATTAAATGGAAATTCTAACCAAGGTTCGAAACCTACTACTTTATTTGATTTGACAAGTAATTGAATTCCACATTGCATTCCGCAAAAACAACAATGTGTTTTTACAATTTCATCAGGTTCTTCACGCCCCGTAAAGCCGTCTTGTGGAGTGTAATTCAGATTTGGACCGAATTCTTCTATTATTTTATGAATATCTGTTGGTAATTTTGACATGTTTGTTTTTTTTAATTATCCGAATAAGTTTCCTCCAGCTTTTCTTGCTTTTAAATGAGCTTGTGCAATTTTATCTCTTTTTCCTTCCGGGCTCAAATCTAAATGTGAACTTCCATCCGATTTTTCAAAATTGAAACCTAGTTCTTTAGTGACTATTTTTAAATCATTGATGTGCAATTTTGTAGCAAATTCTTTTTTAGTAAGAGGGCAAACAGCCATACCTTGTTTCATTCCTTCTTTTTTATAAATATGAGCACCAATTTGTGCTGGACGTTGAATAATGTGGAAGAATTTCCCAAATGGGATCCATATAAGAAATAGAATTACAGTAATTGCGTGTAATACAGCTAAGAAATCAAAAGCAAATCCTTTCATGAACTGATAAGAAAATGTTAGTCCTAGTCCAGTAACTGAGATTGCAATTAATAATATTAGAGGTAGTAAATCTCCTTCAAATGTTTGAGTTGATATTAAACCAGGATTTATTAATCTTCTTCTCAGAAAATACAGTGCGCCTAAAATAACCAAGTAAGAAGACCAATTTAAGGCATGAAATATAAGGAATCCTAATACTGAGTGAATATGAAATTCAAGTACTTTAAAACCAAAGAAATTTGCTTCATAAATTTCTATCGAATTTGGTAATAGTGTAAAATGAATCCATCCTAATGTTAATGGAATAGTAATTGCAAACGCGGAAGTACATCCAATAGCAATCATAAAATGGGCTAACCATCTGGCTTTACTTCTTGGGTAGATAAATTTTTGAAATACAATGTTACCAACAGATTCCTTTGTTACAAATAATAAATGAGCAAAAAATTTTCCTGTTACTAAATATTGCATCCCTCTTTTAAAGTATATCCACGTTGGAGGTCGTTGTAACCAAACAGAATATCTGTAAACTATTCCGAAAAATGCGAATACTGTACCAAATAGATAGGTAACAAGTGCTGCATCGAAATTTTGAAGTTTTCTTGAACCAAAAAACACAAGTGTAATGATTAGAAAAGTTACTAAGAATGCAAATATCAGAGCTTTAGTATTGAATTTTTTATCCTGTTTCATTTTTTATGAAATTGAAAGCGTTATTCCCAATTGAACATAACAAAAGTATTATAGATTGTACTTAACAAAAATGACATAAGTCATATTTATGTTCGTTGATAGTTTGTGTTTTTTATATTAAATAATTGTTTAATAATGATTTAAATCCTTATTTAGATTCTTTCTATATTTTCAAATTATACAAAAAGTATGATTTACATCATTTCAATAGATTGATATATGAATCAATTTTACAAAATGAAACATGCGGATTAATAAATCCACTTTAATAACAAAAAGATGAAAAAAAGAGGTTTGATTTTTGGTATGAAGATGTGTCTTTTGAGTGTGTTATGTTGTTTTTTGAATGTGAATATTTCATTTGGAATCCAACAAAATGCGTTGCAAGGGAAAAAAATCTTCGAAGGATCTCAGTCATTACTGAATGGTGGTCCTGCTTGTATTTCTTGTCATAATGTAAACCATCCCGAAGTGATGAGCGGAGGTTTGTTAGCTAAAGATTTGACAAAGGTATATGATAGAATGGGGGAAGGGTTAGCCCCATGGTTATCAGCACCTCCATTTCCAGCGATGGTAAGCTCGTATAAAGAGCATCCTTTAACAGAAAAAGAAAGAAATGCATTGGCAGCCTTTTTTAAAGAAGTAACTAACGGAAATGAAATTCCTGTTTATGATGGTCATGTTAAAATGTTAGTTGGTGGATTTGTAGGGTTGGGTATTTTGTTGGTTTGGATTAGTTTAATCTGGTATAGTCGTAAAAAAGGTACAGTTAAACAACAAATTTTCGATAGACAATCTCGTGCATGGGATGCGAAGTATTAATTAATTGAATCAAAAAAAATCAAAATTATGAGTTGGATAGATGATTTAATTTCTCCAGAAACTAGAAAATGGGAGGAGTTCTACAGAAACAGATGGCAATACGATAAAGTTGTTCGAAGTACCCATGGTGTAAACTGTACGGGAGGATGCTCGTGGGCTATACATGTAAAAGATGGGATAGTCGTATGGGAAATGCAACAATTGGATTATCCCCAATTTAACAAAGAGGTTCCTCCATACGAACCTCGTGGATGTCAGCGTGGTATATCTTATTCTTGGTATTTATATAGTCCAATACGTGTAAAATACCCGATTGTAAGAGGGGCGTTAATCGATCTATTTAGAAAAGAAAAAGAAAAAACAGGAGGTGATCCTGTTCAGGCTTGGGCTAACATTCAAGCTTCGAAAGAAGATCGTAAACGATATCAAAAAGCTAGAGGAAAAGGTGGCTTTAGAAGAGTGAAATGGGATGAAATTATTGAATTAATTGCTGCTTCTAATATATACACCATTCAAAAATATGGTTCTGATCGCATTATTGGATTTGCTCCAATTCCTGCTAAAAGTATGTTGAGTTATGCTTCAGGGGCTAGATATTTGCAATTAATGGGGGCAGTGAATTTAAGTTTCTATGATTGGTATTGTGATTTACCAAATGCATTTCCAGAGATATGGGGAGAACAAACGGATGTTTGTGAAAGTGCAGATTGGTATAAGTCGAAATTTATCGTCTCAATGGGAGCAAACTTAGGTATGACACGTACTCCAGACATTCATTTCTTCTCTGAGGCTAGACATAATGGAACAAAAACGGTTGTAATGTCTCCTGACTTTAGTATGGTTGCTAAACATGCGGATCAATGGATTCCAATCCATGCTGGAGCTGATGGAGCTTTTTGGATGGCTGTTACTCATGTTATTTTGGAAGAATATCATGTGAAAAGACAGGTTCCTTATTTTATTGATTATGTTAAGCGTTTTACAGATTGTCCTTTTTTGGTACATTTAGAAGAAACAAATGGTGTTTATCTACCTGGTAAAATGGTGCGAGTAAATGAGGTTGATGGTTTTGATAACGCACAACACTCAGAGTGGAAATACTTGAATTTTGATGAAAAAACAGGAAATCTTGTTTCACCAATGGGAACAATGGGGTATAGATGGCAAGATGAACAAGGAAAATGGAATTTGGAATATAAGGATGGTGAAACAGGGGGAGAGTATGAACCTGTTTTATCTTTGTTAAATACA
>JBILUY010000158.1:0-6128 GCA_044370735.1 Crocinitomicaceae bacterium
CCATATTCAATCCTTGATTGAGGGATTAAAAAATAAAAAAGACGGTCACCAACGCGAATTACTTAAAATTTTAATTGTAATGGAGTTATCTGAAGAACAAGAAAGTTGCTTGTTAGATTTTTGTATTCAATTGTGGAAAGACATTCAAAAAACACCTTCAGTAAGATATACTGCTTTTAGATTTATGCATTTAATAGCGTCAAAATATCCAGAGTTGACAAATGAAATAAAGTTCTATACTGAAAAAAAATATGTCGAAACACTTTCACCAGGTGTACAAAAATCCATTAATAAATTAATTCAAACCTTATAAAAACCAAAAAGGACCTCCCGAAGAAAGTCCTTTAAGTTATTTAACCCTGTAGTTGTTAAATTTGATCCGTAAGTAGTTTAACGCGATTTATTTTGTTTGGTTACACTTTTTGATAAAAAAAACTAAAATTTGGTTAACTCATTCATTAGCCATTTCATTTTCAAAGAAGTAACCATTGTTTTAATTTCAATTTCAACCAATTTATTTTCAGCTGAAAGGTAATTTTGTTCTCTGGTATTCACCAAAAACTGAGAACTCTCCCCCATTTCGAAATGGATCAATTCAGCATCTCTTAATTTACGTGTATGTTCGACAAGTCGTTTTTGTGTTTCAAGTGCAGTTTGAACCTGAATTAATTCATTTTGCATCGTTTGAATTTTGACTTGATACTCTCTTTTCTTAACGGAATAATCTAAGTTCGCATTTTCTAATTTCAATTTAGATTGTTTAAACCCTCCTCTTTCTTTTCTTAAAAACAATGGTATGTATCCTGTCACCCCAACCTTGTAATTTTGCATAGTGACTGGTGCTAGTGACTGGTCTCCAATTGGTTTGGCTAAAAGATTATAATTTACATTTACTGTTGGTTTCAACTGTTCCCTCTTCCATTTCAATTCCAATTCCATTTGTTCAATTTTATAAAAAGCTTGCTGAACAATTGGAAGTGTATCCACTCTATCTGAAGGATTAGAAACAAACGTAACCGAAGGATCCATTTTTTTTTGTGGTCTCACATTTTCAGGAATAAAAATAGGTTGCAATGAATCATTCCATATAAAAGTAGATGCTAACAATTTTGTATTCGCTAAATTATTTTTTGCTTGCAATCGATCAATAGTTCTGTTTTCTAATAAAATTCGAGCTTCTATAGTATCTATTGGAGGTGTATCTCCAGTTGAAACTTGTGATTTGACTGCTTCATATCGTTGAGTAGCTAATTGAAACCCTTCATCTGCGATTAGAAATTTCCGATAAGCTTCTGTCCATAACCAATAAGACGAATAGGCATCTAGCAATAAATCATTAAGTACTATTTGTCTTTCCAATACTCCCATTTGTTGAAGATTTTTTGCTTGCTGTAATTGTAGCCTTCGCTCATCATAAAACAATCCTTGTCCTAAAGGAATTTCTACCCCCATGTACCATAATCCACTACTCGGAACATACATATCATTGTTTAGATAATTTCCTCGATTTGCTTCATAGCCTGTTTTTAAATTAGCCCCTACCCAAGTTGGTATTTTTAAACTGGTATTAGACATCCAATAATATTCCTTACCATCCATTTGTTTTTGACCGATATTAGAAGAAACAGAAGGATCAAAAGCGCCTTTTGCTTTTAGCTTCTCGGCATTCCCTAATTCTTGCATATTCATAGCTTTAGAAACAACAGGGTGATTCTTAAAAACTAACATCTTATATGTTTCAAAAGAAAGCGAATCTTGGGCTTGAATGTTTGAAACATATAAAAAAGAAATAACTATTGTAATTAAAACCCGCATTTGAAATTTTGTTTTTATGATTTACTATTCACTAATGACTAAAAACTAATGACTATTGACTTATGACTAATCACTTCTTCCCCTTTTTCAATGAGTTATTATTCACTTTACCTTCATAATATTCAGGTGGAAATCCATTTAGGTTTCTCCAAAGTTCATACCATACAGGAACATCATTAAGTAAAGTAAAGGTTTTTACACCTCCTCCAACGCGCAAACCAGACGGCCATTTTTTATCATAATCTTCCGGAATTGCTAGTACACGATACATTCCATTTGAACTTGTAAAATTATCTATTGCTAAAATTTCACCACCAAAGGTTCCAAAAGAAGCATCTGGCCATCCACCAAAAACAACTGCTGGCCATCCATCAAATTGTAAACGAACGTGTTCCCCTTTTTTAATTAATGGGTAATTCATTGGTTCTATATAAAATTCTACTGCTAAATCATATTTATCTGGCATTACTGTCAAAAGCTCCTCACCTTCTTTAATAACTTCACCTACACCAGATCGAACTAATTTTGTTACATAGCCTGTATTTGGAGCCGTTACATAATAAAATCCTTTTCGAATTTTGTAATTAGATAATTGATTTTCAAGCTTTGATTTAGTTGAAGCTGCATCTTGTTGATCAGAGATAACAGAAGAAATTTCTGATTCAACTTTCGATATTTTTTCTAAATATTCACTTTCAACATTCGTAAAGTCAATTTGAGCATTAATTAATTCATTTCGTGAAATGATTAATTTGTTTTCTTGAGCAATCGTTTTTGCAGTCGTTTCTTGTAACTTAACATTTGCAGATTCTACATCACGTAATGACTTTAATCCTTTTTCATTCAAATCTTCCATACGTTTCTGTTGACGCTCAGCAATTTTTAATTGAGCAATCATAGAAACATAATCAGCACTATCTGATTTCACTTTCACTCGAGCCTGTTTCAGTTTGTTACGAGCTTGTTTTATTTTCAAACTTTTCATCTCTTGAAATGCTTGAAGTTGTCGTTGTAATGCACTGACTTTATTGGTATATGCTTGGATACTTTTTGATTTAAAAGAAACCTGATCAGCGGTACGATCTACCAATGATGGATCAAAATAATCACTTTTCACCTCACTAATATACACCAACGTATCTCCTTCTTTTACAAAATCCCCTTCTTTAACAAACCATTTTTCCAAACGCCCTGCTATAACAGAATGAACTGTTTGTGGACGTTGATCTGGATAAATCGTCGTTAAATACCCTTTAGAACTAACATTCTGCGTCCAGGGTAAAAAAAGAAATACAATTACTAGAAATGCAAAAATTAATAAGCTTTTTCTCAACCATTTTTCCCATCTCAAAGAAGTTACTTTATCAAAAGAGCTAAATTTCTCTTTATCAAATCGCTTGTAAATGTTATTTTCTGAAATATTAAGCATTGTTTCTCCAATTTTTATATTCATCAAAATTTCCTACAAAGGAAATCTTTCCTTTTTCTAACTTGATAATTTGTTTAAAATAAGGAAGCCAAAGTTCATTTTTTGTAGCTGCAATGAGTGTCCAAGGTGCATCATTATTGATTAATAAATCTTTTAAGTAATCAGATTCATGATCCCCTCCTGAAGCAATTCGTTGTTGATCATCTAACAAGAATAAATTCGGTTGATTTACAATACATCTTGCCATCATAATTTTTTCCGTCATACTTTTCGAAAATCCTCGTCTATCAGGAAGAATTTGCGTTGAAAAACCATCAGGTAACATTTTAACATCTTCTAATAAATTTGTTTTTTCGCAAGCTGTTAACACATCTTGAAAAGTTATTCCTTTTCGACCCATTGTTATATTTTCTTCAATCGTACCTGAGAATAATTCTTGTTCGGGAACATAATCACTTACAATTGTTCGCATATATTCCATATCCAAATCATTCAGTGGGATATCATTAAAAATAATACTTCCGTGATCAATAGGATAAGTCAGACCTAATAGGTTCAAAAGGGTTGTTTTACCAGAGCCGTCTTCACCTATAAACACTGTATGTTGCCCTTTTTCTATCGTTAACGATAAATTATGAATTTGAAATTTTGAATTGGTATTGTAACTGTACGACAAATTTTTAACTTCTACTTTTAAAGGACCTTTAATCGGTCTCTGAGCATTAGGTTTAGAAACTTCCTCAATTGGAATATCCATCACATGACCAATTTTATCTACTGCCGCATACACATCATACAACACTTCTAATCCAGAAATAATTTTCTCAACTGAATTAATAATGAGCAATATAATAATCTCTGAAGCAACAAACTGACCGATATTAATTTGATTATTTATAACAAGTATACCTCCAAAAACCAACATACAGAATGCAATCAACACTTTGAAACTTGTTAATTGAATAAATTGTTTTAGTAACACTTTAAAGTGACTTTCTCTACTTTTTAAATATCCTTCTACATATTCATTTGTTCTGTGAAGAGGTAAATCACTTTGACCATTCAATTTAAATGTTTGCATAGTTCTTGCTAGTTCTTCTAACCAAAAAGCAACTTTATACTTATATTTTGATTCTTCGATAGCAGTTTTAACACCTCGTTTTCCTGTGATATAAAGCGCTGTAATCAAAAAACATAGTAGTAATAAACTAAATAAAATAAAAAACGAATGATAAAAAGACAATAATATCAAACCAAATAATAATTGAAGAATCGCTGCAGAGAAATCAATCAATAACTTTGGAATCCCTTTTTGAAGAGTCATCGTATCAAAAAAGCGATTCATCAATTCTGGAGTGTATGTATCTGACATCAAATGCGTCTCGAAACGAGGTATTCGATAAGCAAATTCAAAAGAAGATCGAACAAATAATTTTTGCTGTAAGGTTTCGGTAATTCTTAATTGTACAAATTGTAAAACTCCAGAAAAAATAATTCCAACAAGCACGAGACAAATTAAAACAATCCAAGAAGCAGATACACTCCCTAACTGAATCATGTTGATTATAGCCTGAATACCGAGCGGAAGTGTTAAGTTCGTCAACCCAACAAAAATTGAGTAAAAATAGATGTGCGTGATGTCTTTTCTATCAACATTAAACAAACGCATCAAACGTTGATAGGGTTTTAATATAGTTGTATTACTTTCCATAATTTTCAATTGTATTGAAGCATATATTGGTTAAAAAATCATTTAAATTAGTTTGATGATGCAATTCATTCGTTAATCTTGGTAAATGCTCACCAAAAAATCGTTGATGAAAGGAACTTTCTATAATTGTCGTTACTAAAGCATTTGGATATGGATATAATGGGTTTATTTCCAAAATCACCTTTGAAACTCTATCAACTAACTTTTTATATTGAGAAAAATACCCTGTTTTATTCTCATCATCTACTTTTCTGGTTAAAAATGTTTTAGATGATTCTATTGAGATAACAGTTTGAAGTATTTTTTCATCGATAAACGGTGTTCTAACATCATTTTCTACAACCAACGTAAGCTGGTTTATAATTTTTTTTAATCTAATTTTTGGGCATTCAATATTAGTAGTTGAAATCACAATTCCAATTTCCATCCATGCCCAATAAAAATTAAATAGATAAAATAATAACTGATGTTTATTTTCAAAATATCGGTAAATAGTACTTTCTGTGGTTTGAATTCTATTTGCTAATTTTTTAAATGTAAACTCTTCTAAACCTATTTCATTAAGTAATACCAATCCATCAGAAAGTATTGAACGACCAACTTTTGAAGTAGTTGGATCTTTCAAAAACAGATTACTTTCTAATGTTATATGTAAAAATGAATTTGTCATAAAAACAAAATAATAGTATTACTATCATTTAAACAAGTAAAACTAACAAATGTTTTATGAAATTTAAAATTTAGTAAATAAGACTAACAAAATTTTAAGATTCAAAAACAATTTCATCACGATTATTATCATTCAGAATTTATATTCTTTTTATCAAAATAATTTGTAAATTGTAATAAAAAAATGCCTCATCACCATCATGCAAAACCAATTCAGCAAAACGTTCAAAAAGCGTTCCTTTGGGGGATTGTCTTAAATGCTGTATTTGTAATTATTGAAATATTAGCAGGATTATTTACTGGCTCCCTTTCTTTATTAACGGATGCTGGACACAATCTAGGGGATGTAGCGAGTTTAATCTTATCCCTAATCGCACTCAAGTTAACGCGAGTTAAACCTACAAAAAAATACACATACGGATACAAAAAGATGAGTATTCTAGCAAGCTTGGTGAATGGTTTGTTATTATTTATTGCAGTCATCGCTATATTTTGGGAAGCATA
>JBILUY010000078.1:0-11410 GCA_044370735.1 Crocinitomicaceae bacterium
AGTCAATAAAATCCGCATGTTTTTTAATTGAAACTATAGTTTGGTGAGAGTGTTTTAAAGAGTAAAATAACGAATTGTAATAATTATGCTCAATAGACTTTTTTATCCATCTAATTTTTCTTCGTTTTATATAATAGCAAGAATTTAAATCTTCTTCGTATGCATTATAAATTTCATTATCTAATATCTCACCTATACTGAAAAAATTAGAGTCAACTGATGGGATTAGAACAATATCTCCTTTTTTTAATTCTTTAAATGTTAAAAGTTGATTTATGTTTTTTGTAATACTGGATTTTTGACCAGATTCTAAATTTTCAAAACTACTATTACCATATTTTTGAACATTATTTAAAATGATTTTATTTCTTAATGCCGAAATGTTTTCATTAAATAATTCATCCTTTATAATATAATTCCAGCCTATTCCAATATAATTATTATCATTAAAATCTTGGTAAAAATCTCCTCCTTCAGTCCTAAGATACCAATATTCTTTTTCTTGATCTATAGAAATAACTTTGTCAACAAAACTTTTGCTCATTCTGAATAGTTAAATTTATTGTAATTATTACTTAACAACCTTTATCAAATTATTTCTAGTTGTATTTGCTCTTTGTAAGGCTTTCAATCCTTCAAATTCAAAAATTGTTTCATGATCAAATCTACCATCATTCCATTCGATGGTTAGATATGCCAATTCAACTTTCTTTTTTTTCTTCCAAGCGAAAGCAAACACACCAACTGTAAGTAATCTACCTGCAGTAACCCTGCTTTCAATTGTACTCTGATCTTCAGCAATTATGTTTTTAATTGCACTTTTATTAATTGCACCTATTTTAGTTGGAATTTTAAAAGGAATGAAATTAAATATTTCAATTATGTCACCATTAGAGAAAATTAATGTTCTTGCAATTTCATTATTGATATCTGGATGACCACCTAAATATTTACCCGATTCAATTTTATTAGACATATCATAGCCCATATTCTTGAAGGCTTCATTATTCTGTTTTTCCTTTTTATTAGTATTAATTCCAAGGATTATAACTAAAACAGCAAATAATATTATTATTAGAATGAACATGTTGTTAAAAATTTGTGTGCAAATATATGCAATTAAATCAAATTGAGATCACGTGTTTTTATAGGTATATACACCTGTTTTTGCACGTAATTTAAAAACACAAAAAAACCACCTCTATGGGTGGTTTCATTTATTTTACTGTTCATCCAATATCGCTAAACACAATCCGACTGCTGCATTAAAGCCTCTTTCATATTCGGTTAGTTCTTCATGGTCTTCGGATTTATAGTCTTTATAATCTTCTGCTTTCAAAGCATTTATTTCTTCTATTATTTTAGATATATCTTTCATAACTCTACTTTAATTTACCTGTTATATACATTGTTTTTGCTATCTGATTAGCTTGTTTTTCAAGAGCATCATTATTCGACCTATTACCTTGGTGTTTATGGCTTAAATGATTGCTGTAGTTAATTCTCATTGCGCATTCCATTAGGCTGTTTTGATGATTGGCTAATGCTTTCAGAACCTTGTTTACAGTGATTTTAATCGTATCGTTTTTGTATTTAATCTCCCTGCAGGTAAGGTAAATTCCCTCTAAGGTTAAATTGCGACTAAACCCTGATGTAACCTCTGCAATAATTTCTTCAATTTCGTTTCTGCTTAAGTTTTTATCAAACGATTCATTTAAATCACTGATCAGTACTCCAACTGCATTTTCAATTACTTCCTCACCGTGAACCTTTGCTAACAAACCAATTGAAGGCATTTTTTCTTTTACAATCTTTTCAAGAGATAGCGTTGAGAAAGATTTAATTAGTTCCGTTTTTGAACTTTGTTCTATAATCGCTTCCAGTAGAAGCTTCTCCTTTTTCTGTGGCAGATTTTCCATGTTTAATCGTTCTTAAAATGGTGTTTAAATTCGAATTAATTTGTCTTAGTTCCGTTTGAGCTTTATAGAAGGTACTTTGCTCATCCCACTTGTCAAAGATGATTTGCCAAATGGTTTTTATTTCATCTTCATTACCGTATGTGAGTTCCTCCAAGTGTTTGATGATTTGCTTTAATGCGTTACCTTCCGTTCCTGTAATCTTCGCTTTTATATCAAAGCGTTTCGAATACCACTCACAATAAATTGAAAGCATCCAAGGATATAGTTTCTCACCTTTTTCGTGGATTGGTTCCCATTCTATTTTTTCCTTATACTCTTCTCTCAAAATCAGAATTGCAGATTCAACTTGCGGACACAAATGCATCATAAATACATGTTGTTTCTGATTGAGTTTTCCTGAAACGTGTTCCAAGCGATGAAACTTTGAATTTTTATATTCCAATTTAAACACCGCAGGAACCGTCTTTATTTTAACTAGGTACTTCATTTCCTATCTACTTTGATAATCCATCTACAAATGTTTTATAAACTTCCTCTGCTTGGCTTACCAACATTGTTAAGTCTGCTCCGTGGTAATCATTCATTTTTTTATGAAGATGTCCGTATTTCATCGCCCAACCATTTATGCGATAGATATCCGCTTTATCATCTTTCACGTAACCCATTTTACAAAATAGAGCGATGATTTTCTTTTTTTGTCGGTCTTCTTTTTCATTGAATTCAGTTTTTGGGATGGTGGTCCTATCATTACCAAACTTTCGATTTAACCACCTCAATAGTTCTTGGTATTCAAAAGCGGTCAATTGAGATAAACCTTGTTTTCTACCATTTGAAAATTGTCTAATCACATCAGACCTTTCAATGTCAAATCCTTGTTTTTTGATTTTGGATTCAATTGCGAAATATTCTTTGTAAGCTGTCATAGTTCATACATTATTTTAAGACCTAATTGTTTTGCTATTTCAAGTTCTAAAAGTGCACCTCGGCTATCTTCATAATTATTCATCATATAGATGGCATCACAACTAACCAACTCCTTAATGCAAACTTTCATATAGCTTTCCCACGTTTTGTCGTGTGTTGTATGGTCAAGGGTCATTGGGTTGATTGGAACATAGTTTTCACTGAAAAGAATACTTTCTGTAGCCTTAAATTTAGACAAGGCTATCGCATGAGGTAAGCCTGAAATCTTACCACTGATATATACATTTAACGACATATTATTTTGTTTTTTTAGTTCTGTTTTTAAAGAAATACCAATAGATTAAAATCCAAATTGATATTATATGAAGCCCCGTCACAAAGACGATTGACGGGGCATAGATGATGTATTCAGGGATGTTTTGAGTTACTTTCGGATATACCAGGTGTACCATTCCAAATATTCCCTGCAAAGCGAACGTTTGTAGTATCAACATTGGTAATTTTCTCAATACTTTATCCAGCATAGTTTATCTTTTATTGATTTTAACTACTTGAATTTTAAGTTTTGCTTCAAGGTCTCTCAACGCATGGTCTCGGCTATATCCTAAATGATTTACCTTTATGTTTTGCATTGGGATATCATCGTATTGAAGCTGAACCAACGCTTGGTATTTATTTTTTTTAATACCCGAAGCAGCTTTAGAAGGTTTAAAATTTCTATTTCTCAACCTATTTAAAAATGTTAAAATTCCCATGGCTTATAATGATGTAAAGTTGATATCTATTTTTTCCCATTTGCCATCGTTGTCCTTTTTGTAAAAGTCATATCTGAAACCTTTTAAGTGAACTGAATAACTTTCTTGAATTAGGTTCAATCCTTCAACCCAACGTTGGTCATCGTATTTATCTCTGTGTTTGAATAGGTGCATTACTTTGCTATATTCCAATTCACCTTTTTCATTTTTCTGAATAAATGAGAATAATATTTCAAACAACTTACTGTCTTTTTTCTTTACAGTATCACGTAAGAAATCGCTTATTAATTCCAACGCTTTTGAGCTTCTCTCGTCCCAAGTTGGCTCTGTGGCTCTAAGTCTACTCACTTTAAAATTACCTGATGAATGAATTAAAGAAAATCCACCTTTTGAAGTAGAACGAATTTTACCATAGTTTTTCAAACGCTCTTCGTGGTCATTAAATACGGTATTTAAACCATCTTTAAATAATTTTAAATCAACATTGATTTTTATACTCCTATCTATGATTTCATTAATCAGTTCATCACGTTCATTCTCGTAGGCTTTTTTCTCGTTTTCACGATCTAATTGCTCTTGTTTAGTTTTTTCTTGTAATGCTTTTCTTAAATCTTCAGCACTGAAATTTGATAAATCTACTTTTTCCATTTTTGTGTTATTTAGGGGTTAATAATTTACTTTTTCAATGTTTGGCAAATACACGTCTTTGCCATAATTTGCCAATCTACTTTTGATTGTTTCTATATCGACTTGCAGTGAGTTTATAGCGTGTTGGACATTCCAAAACGTTTCTTTACAAGTCTCTAAATTTTTTCTTTCTTCATAGAGTTTATTTAATTCCTCTTGTTTCTTTCTCAGTTTAGTATTCAACTCTTTTCTGTAACTACATTCTGCCATTCTTATATATTTTTAGATAATTTTGAAATGATAATTCGGTTCGACCATCGTGAGCTAATACTTGCATTTCCTCATAGAAAATTTCAAATGTTATTTTCTTATTATTATCAAGTAGAAACTTTACCAAGTCCTGTTGCCAAATGTGCCACTCTGCACGCCACCATTTCCAAAAAGATTTGTGGTAAGCATATTCGATATAGTAAACCACATTTAATTGTTCTAGGAATTCAATCCCGAAATCATAAACCATTGTATTGTAAACTAATTCAGAAATACTAAGTCGTTTCAATACATAATCTTTCACCATTTCACCCTCCAAGCGTTGTTTTTGAATGTGAGTGATTTGTTTTGTTGTTGTTTGTGTTTTCATATTCTTAATTTTTATCTTTCCAATATTCCATTGCGCCTTCTTCCCAAATGATGAAGGGTTTTCCTCCTCCGAAGCGAGACACTACAAATGCTTTATATCCTTGCACGAAAATCTTTACATCAGAGTCATATCTAATCGCATCAGCTGTGCTTCCTTTTGGATTTTTACCTTCAGCATGTGAAATGAAAATGAACAGCTTCGTAGGGAATGAATTGATTAATGTTTTGTAACCCTTTTTATCTAAATCGGTGTATTGAACCGAGTCAATGATGATGATATTTGGGGCTTTCTGTTTGGATAAGCGTTCTGTTAATTGTTCAATGGTCTCTCCTTTCAATATGATGAATCGTTTAGCGACACTTATCATACCTGTTTGTTGAATGGCTCTCTTGAATGATAATTTAGCACCCTCCTCTAATGAATTGTAAGCCACCTTTCCAAACTTGGTCATATATTTAGCCAGTTGTAATGTGAACCTTGTTTTTCCATTTCCTGATTGTCCCCAAATAATCCAACTCCCCGACATTTCAGGTGTTCCTACCGCTTCCTTAAACTCACCCTCAAAAGCCATTGTTTTAAACTTGGTTTTAAGTAATTCGTCAACTGAAATTGCTCTCTTTAAATTCCTCATAAGAAGTGTTTAAATAGTGTTTAATTAGATTGTTGCATTTTGAATGCGTGTATCATTCTTTTTACTCTTCGCAAATCATACTCGCACTCTTCAAAAATTCGTTTGATTTCGTTTTTGTCCATCACTCCGTTGGCTTGGCACACCTGCATCACATCCGTAGAACCAACACCTTTCAATTCGATAAACTTTCTACCAATTCTCGAAAAAATTTCGTTGTATCCTTTTTTATTCAATTTGATACCACGTTTGATGCGTTTTGCAAGGTGGTCAGTAGCGCAAAGCAAAATACCGCAGTGATCTTCCAATTGATTGTATAGGGTAATGAAGAAGTAAAGCACTTGGTCTGTTAATTTATCGGCTTCATCGAGTACAATCAATGGTTTGTCTTGTTGTTTCAAAACACGCACTGCTTCCTGCATCATTTCAGCAACTGTAAGCCCTGAAAAATCTCGACCCATTTTAGAAAGCAACTCCTGTAAAAAGAACTTTCTATTCCAGTACTCATTGCATTGTAGCAAGTATGTTTTTGGGGTGTTGGAAGTAAAACTTTTTAAAGCGTGTGTTTTTCCTGTTCCTGCTGTACCTACCACTGCAAACACGTTTGAATGTTCCTTTGCATCCGTTAAAATGTGCTTTAATGCTTTAAAATCTCGTGTTTCAACACCAATCCATTTATTTTCCTCGTGTCCGATTTGCGAAGCGATATTTCTCCACATATCATCTTTGATTAATTCCCATTTATTATTCATAATTTGAGAAAGTGTCGCAGATGAAACCGCTTGTAAAGAATGAGCCGCTTTGTTTTGGCTATCAAATCGTGCGATGTAATCGCCTAATGATTTTTGAATTGCTTGTTTTGTTTGTGCTTCCATAATGTTGGATTTTAGAATTGTGAGTAAATATTATCGTCGTAATCTTCGTCACCAGGTACAATGTTGCTTATCTCCTTGGTGTACGCTCCGATTTCCGCTTCCTTCTTTTTTGATTTTCGTTTGTTTTGTAGTCCTTTCACGTGCGGTGTGTTCAATCCGTGTTGTTCAGGTTGTCTACCTTCTTGTTTTTGTAACTCGTCCATATACACGCTCACCGCCAAACGATCTTCATTCTCTTGTTTTTGGACTTGTCTCACAAAGGATAAACCTTCTGTGTCTTGGAATTGAGTTGCTCTTTGTACCACTACTTTCGTGTAAGCCTCTGTTACAAATTTTAACCCTAATGCATCACGCTCATACAAGTAAATCATCGACATATCATCAGGATTGAATTTCACCACAAACTTGTTGTCGATATTTTCTCTCAACCATTTCGTGTCAGGCATTCCATCCTCACGATTTACCATATAAGAGTATTTTTCTTTTTTCTCCGTAAATTCAATTCCTGAAGAAGTAACCATAATCGGTTTTTCACGCTCAATCCAAAACAACTCTACCATATCAAGGATTGAAATTTCAGGTGTTTCAGGATTTACAGAATTTCTGTACATTTCATTGCGAGCGATACCTGTTTTCGGGTGTGGCATTGACATCCATTCCTCACGACATTCTTTGTAAGCAGCAATGGCTTCCTGTAATGAAGGTAAATTCTGAACATTTGCCAAAATAAACTCCATATTTGCACGTGATTTCAGTGCTTTTGCAGTGATATTTTGACCTGTGAAAAACCATTTTTTAGCCATTACTTGCTGTTGAAATCTACCAAAAACGCTCTCGATTGTCTTTGATTTACCATTGTAAGGCTTTGTTTTTACAGATAATCGAGCGATTTTATTCAAATAATTACCTGTTTTCAGTTTGCCGTGACCTCCTTGGTTATCAAATTTGATTTCAAAAGGCTTGTGTCCGCTCACTTGAATAGCCATTTTGTAAGCCATAAATTGAGCTTCGTAATCTTCCGATTTTGAAACGTGGTAACCAAGTAAACATTCAGAATAAGCATCCATTACCTCGTACACAAAGCACGTTGCCATTTTACCATTGTCATCCAAGTAGTAAAGGTTCATTTTTGTACCATCCGAATACCAAAGCGAGTCTCTGCAAGAAGGAAGAGCAGTTTTGTGAGCGTATGAAAACTTTTCTTTTGCGTTAAGTTCCCCATATCTGTTGCCCCACCAAAGGTGTTTCACTTTTCCATCGTTCAAGAAATTACGAAGTGTCTCTTCTGATTTCAATACAGCCCATCCTTTTTTAGGTGCGATGTGATTGTATTCCAAAAGTAATTGATTGATAGTTGCACACACATTAATTTGGTCAGCCCATCTACTCAATACCCACATTTTCGCATTCTCATTAATTTTTTCAGAGTTGTTGTTTCCAAATCCCTTATGAATTAATGCTTCATATCCATTCGTTTTGTAAGCCTTAAACTTATCCTGTAGTTTTCTGTCAGAAGAAGGCAATTTGTGTTTGAACTCATTCGGTGGAAGTGAGGATACTATTTCAGCAACCTTACTCCAAACCTGATTAGTTCTGCCACCCATTATTTTAAGTCTACCTTTCTTTGTTTCAACCCAAACACCTACAGCATTTAGAATGGAAGCTTCAATTACATATTGAGCAATGTTTGTATCAGGCAAAGCCTCACCATTTGATAACCTGAAAGAATTATAAAATTGAACCGCCTGTTGATCTGTGATAATTGAGTTAATGAACTCCTGATTTTTATGCAACTCGTATGGGTTTCCTGCAATCTGTATTACCTTCTCTTTGATGTCTTGTCGCATTGTGTCGAATTGTATCAATGCCGAACGACCATTGCCACCTTTTGCTATTCTAATCAAGTTTTTTCTAGTACATAAACTCGTATATGTGTGTATAGACATACATAATGAATCTATTAACCAATTAGATTGAACACAAAGTATATTATTGTAGTATTCGAACATTGTTTATTGAGTTATTTTATCGCTTCTTCAATTTTTGCGAGCATTTCTCTGTACTCTTTTTTGATTGTATCAGAAATAGTTGCTTGTCTGTCACCTCGAAGTATTTGTCGGATGTACATTTTTGTTAATCCAAACTTTTTAGACATTCCTTCAAGAACTGTTGGATTGTATCTATGTGTTTGAACTTTTAATTCTTTTTTTTCCATACATTTGAAAGTTTACTATTATTGCTTTGTGTTACAATGCAAATATATAGACTAAATTTTGACTAATTAAAATTAAAATGGGTAAAATTTTAACCGTAAAAGAAAATATTTTGCAATTTATTGAGAAACAACATATTGTAAAAGAAGAATTTTATAGAAAAACTGAAATTTCAGCATCTAATTTTAAAGGAAATGGATTGAAAAGCGAAATAGGCGGGGAAAAAATAGTCAAAATTTTAACTTGTTATCCTGAAATTAATCCTGAATGGCTCCTTACAGGCAAAGGTTCAATGTTAAAATCAGAGGTCAAAGAAGATAGAATAATTGCTGAACGAATTACTGATTTCTCAGTTAAAATTGAAAGTGATCTTATTCCTATTGCTTCTATTAGTGCTGTTGCTGGTTTTGGCGGAGGAGGGTTCTCAATAAACCAACAAGATATTGAAGACTATTGTAAAATACCCATTTTTAAAGGTTTAAAAATTGATTTTATGTTACCTGTTTCAGGATCATCTATGTATCCAACATATAGAAATGGGGATTTAGTGGCTTGTAGACTAATTAATAATCGAGATTTTATTCAATGGGGTAAAACTTATGTTATTGCCACTAGAGAGCAAGGTATTTTATTAAAAAAGCTATTTAAAGGGGAGAAAGAAGGGTGTCTTAATGCCGTTTCAGACAATAAAGAATACCCACCTTTTGATATTCCAGAAAGTGAAATAACAGGTATCGCAATTGTTGTTGGAGGTGTTTGTGTTGAGTAATTACTCTAAATTTCAATCTTATCTGAAATTTTAAAAAATAAAATAGTAAAAACGATAGTACTAAATATGAATTCAATAAAAACTGAAATACTGTATCCAGTAATAAGTAGTTTATTAACTGCTGTAATTATATATGGAGCAAAATATATACGCCAAAAAAAGATGGATAAGGATAAGATTATAAATTCGGTACTAATCTTTTTAATGTTTTTCTTTTTAGCTCTTCCCATTTATAAGATTGTAAAATGTTTTTATATATATAAAGATGTAAATAAACAATTCATTTCAGAAATCCTCATTCATTCCCTTACTTTTTTGTTTTTAATAAGCTTACACTTTTATTCTTGGATAAAAAGGATTGAACGTAAAATCGATTTGTACCAAAGGTAATTATCTTTTTTGCTTCACCAATATAAAACACCTACAAATTAAAGTGTATGTATCAATATAACAACCTATTACATTAATAAGTGATGGTATTAAGTATATATCAAAACAAGTATATTAAAGTAAAATAATAAGCGAACAAAGTACAACCTACTTTCAAAAACATTTAATTTTAAATAAAACTGCACAACCAACTGCACAACCAACCGCACAACCAAACTAAAAAAAACAAAAAATAAAAACACACAAACCTACCTCAATAAAAGCAGGTACCAGGTGTCGTTTAATCACTATTAAATCATTGTTTAAACAGTTGTAAAACAAAAAAAACAGCCGTATTTTGGCTGTTTTAAAGGGTTTTATTATCATTTATTAGGTAGAATGATACTATATGATACTTTTATACTTAAAAAATGGTAATCCAATGGTAGTAAAATGATACTAAATAGAAGTAAAATGTACCATTTGTTTTTTATCTATATTCTTTAAAAACCTGCTTAATCCTTTTGTTTTCGGGCGTTTTCAGCGTTTTTTATTTTTTATTTTTTTGTACTATTTGTTTTTTGGGGGGTATGTAACGGATTAAATTAGAAAGTATATTATTGTAAAACAATTCGACATCTTGAATATTACGTGTGATATCCACAAACTTAGCCAATCCCTCTGCAGTCCAATTCCTTTTTTTCTCGTCCTCCACATTTTGTTTGATAGACTCAGTCATTTGGTGTAGCGACTCATAGATTGGACCATTATTATCAAATATGGTAACATTCGATTCAAAATTTCCTTTCCCTACCTCAATTACATATTCTTTTACATGTGTTAAGTTTTCAACAACTTGATTTACTGAACGTAACATTGCTGCTGTCTCATCTGTACCTTGTGTCGTTTCACATTCGATGCATTGATTTATTTCTCCATGAGATATTTTACCTAAAACTTGTTCAGTAATTAAAATTGGTTTTTCGATCAATTTTGAAATGTAAAAGCTTAAACTAAAAGCAATTAATGCTACCAATAAACCTAATAATATAAGTGTAATTTGAATTCTATGGGTATAATCAGTTAGTAGATCTTGTTGATGTGAATATTCTTTTTCGATTACTCCACTCAATGCTTCCATTTCTACAGCTAAACGATCAAAAACTGCTTTGTACTGATGTATCTCTTGATCACCTTGTATTGAATTTAAATCAAAATTCGTATAAAGACCTTTATTAATTAACTCTTTAGATGAATTTATGTATGCATTTAATGGTGTACGAATATTTCTAACCTGTTGTTTGATTTTAGCATCAACTTTAAAACTGCTCAACTCATTTAACGAAGTCTTAAAAATTCCAACATGTTCTGCGAAATCAGATTTAACAGCTTTTTTATCGTTTATACTTTTATTTTTTGTTAGAAATGCATTGTAAACATCAGCACGTAAGGCGTCATGCATCATATCAGCAGTCAATTGACGATTACCTGCTTTACCAACTTGGACAATATCAAACTTGATTTCATCTACTCTATTTAAAGATAGATGTGAGATAAAGGTCATTAACGCAGTAAAGAAAATATTTATACTTATGATCAATAAAATTTTCTTACGTACTTTTAAGTTTTTAATCCACGTTTTCATAGAGTTATTATTTTAATATAAGGTTTATTACTTATAATTATTGCGA
>JBILUY010000109.1:0-8820 GCA_044370735.1 Crocinitomicaceae bacterium
AATAAGCGCAATTTATTATAAAATTCTTATAAATAAGCTTCTATGTTTAATGTTATTCAAGATATATTAAACAATAATTATGATTTAATTAAAGTAATGTGATGTTAATATTCAGAAATCAACTTTAAATAATATAAATTACGTATCATATTAATAGTTTTTAGTCTTAGTATTTTTTGTTTCAAAAAAACTATCTTCGTGTTAAAAAGAAAGGAATGAAATTGCCTTTATTTCGTAACCCAAGCTACTATTCATTACTGATTTTACTAATCATTTTAAGTGTTTTTCGGTTTACACATATAGACACACGAGAAATCTCTTGGGATGTATTTGGATATTACTTGTACCTCCCTGCGACTTTTATTCATCATGATCCTTTTTTATCTAGTATTGAATGGGTAAAACAAGTAAATGAACAATACAATCTAGCTTCTACCTTGTATATGATTTCCTCTAACGATGAGGGAGTTCCGATGTATTTTTTCTTGATGGGAACTGCTATTTTGTATCTTCCTTTCTTTTTACTTGGACATATTACGGCTTGGATGACAGGTGTTCCCATGGATGGATTTACATGGCCTTATCAATATGCTATGGTTTTTGGTGGTGTTATTTATACCTGTATCGGATTGATTTTTGTCAGGAAATTATTTAGGCATTTTTTCTCGGATAAATTAAGTGCTTTATTGATGGTTTTAATGGTGTTTGGAACGAATTACATTCATCATTTAACGATTAAAAACTTAGAAACAGTCAATATTTTATTCATGTTGGCAGCAATTTTAATTTGGAAAACCATTCAATGGCATATCTATTTTAGAAAGCGAGATGTATATGTAATCGGAGTAATCATCGGCTTGATTTTTTTGATTAAACCGACTGAAACCTTGATTATCTTATTCCCATTGTTCTATGGAGTTTATTCTAAAGAAACATGGAAAAATAAATGGCAATTAATTATATCACATAAAAGAACACTTATTATCGCAGGATTATTGACGTCTTTGATTTTGCTTCCACAAATGATTTATTGGTTCAAACTTACAGGAAAACCAATTTATGACAGCTATAAAAATCCTGGAGTTGGATTAGATCTTTTTGAACCCCATATTTGGAATGTGCTTTTTAGTTTTCGAAAAGGATGGTTTATATATACACCTTTAATGTTATTCATTATACCTGGTTTTGTCCTTTTCTATAAAAAAAACAGAGCCGTATTTTGGTCTTTTTTTATCTATTTTATTGCTGCTTTTTACATCATCTCTTCATGGTCTGAATGGTGGTATGGAGCAGGGTTTTCTATTAGACCGATTATCACTTTATATCCCGTTTTATTTGTTGCTGTTGGTTATTTTTTTCAATCAATTTTCACTTGGAAACCTTGGAAGAAAATTGGTATAATTATCATTGTAAGTTTTTTTGTCTTTTTAAACTTATTCAAGTGGTGGCAAATGCTCGAATATATTTGGGATCCATATCGAACTACTTATGCTTATTATAAAGCTATTTTTCTGAAAACAGAACGAAAAGAAGCTGATCAAAAATTGTTGTTAGTGGATCGAGATGCTTCATATTCACATGAATTAAATAAAAACGAATATCGGTTGGTAAAAACGATTGTAACAGCTAATAAAACTGTTACTCTAAAAGAAGGGGAAGAATTCGGTGATGTTTTCACACTTCCATATGAATTAGTTACATCGAAAGATCATGTTTGGGTGGAAACATCTTTTATCTTAGAAAATAATTTATCAGCTGATCAAGCCCCTTGTTTTGTCATGTTGATGAATCGAAAAGAAGGGGCCTATGGCTATTTTGCTCCTGAGATTAAAGACAGTATTAAAAACCAATATACATATACCTATTTAACTCCCGAAATCCGTTCAATGAAGGATGAATTAAAATGTTATATCTGGAATAGAGCTAAAAAACCATTGAAAATAAAACACCTAAAAGTCAAAATTTGGGAACGTAATATTAATTTCTAAATACTAACTTTACACCATTAAAATCGAAAGCTTATGTACGGAAAAATCAAAGATTTTCTATCTACAGAATTAAAAAATATTGAAGATGCAGGTATCTTCAAAAGAGAAAGAATTATTACGTCACCACAAGGAGCAAATGTAACTGTATCTTCAGGCGATAATGTGGTAATTATGTGTGCAAACAACTATTTAGGATTATCTTCTCATCCTGAAGTTGTTCAAGGAGCAAAAGACGCTTTAGATACACACGGATATGGTATGTCATCAGTACGTTTTATATGTGGTACACAAGATATTCACAAAACTTTAGAGCGTAAGATTGCTGATTTTTATGGTACAGAAGATACTATTTTGTATGCAGCTGCATTTGATGCAAATGGAGGTGTTTTCGAACCATTATTTACTGAAGAAGATGCGATTATTTCGGATGAATTAAATCACGCATCAATTATTGATGGTATTCGTTTATGTAAAGCAAAACGTTTCCGTTACAAACATTCTGATATGGCTGATTTAGAAGCTCAATTAATTGCTGCTAAAGACGCTCGTTTTAAAATCATCGTTACAGATGGTGTTTTCTCTATGGATGGTGATATCGCTAAATTGGATCAAATTTGTGATTTAGCTGATAAATACGATGCATTAGTAATGACGGATGAATGTCACTCTGCTGGATTTATTGGAAAAACAGGTCGTGGTGTTCCAGAATATTGTAACGTAATGGATAGAGTGGATATCATTACCGGAACATTAGGAAAAGCACTAGGTGGTGCTATGGGTGGATATACTACAGGTAAAAAAGAAATTATTGAAATTTTACGTCAACGTTCTCGTCCATACTTATTCTCTAATTCTTTGTCTCCAGCAATCGTTGGTGCATCTAATAAAGTATTTGACATATTAAGTGCTACAACGGAATTAAGAGACCGTTTAGAAGAAAATACAAAATATTTCAAAGAAAGAATTATCGCTGCTGGGTTTGATATTAAACCAGGTGATTCTCCCATCGTTCCAATTATGTTGTACGATGCAGCATTATCTCAACAATTTGCAGATAAGTTATTACAAGAAGGAGTTTACGCAATTGGATTCTTCTATCCAGTAGTAGCAAAAGGTGCAGCACGTATTAGAACTCAAATTTCAGCTGCACATACAATCGCTGATTTAGATAAAGCAATTGCAGCATTTATCAAAGTTGGTAAGGAATTGAAGGTGATAGAATAATTTATAATTTATGAGTTATGAATTATGAGTTAACTAATTCATAATTCATAACTTATAATTCATAATTCATCAAAGTTTCTCCCAAGAAGCTTTAATCAACCTCTGATATGTCAATCCGGTTGTTTCTCGGATTTTTTCAAATTGAAGATAAATAGTTCCATTGACATATTTAAATTCGTCTTTTTTGACTTCTTGAATAAAAGCATCTTTAGGATCAACTTTTAATGCACTTGAATAGGTATCTTTTCCAGGCTCACCTACGATGATATACTCTCCGTTTGAAGAAGATGTAAATCCTTGAAAGGTCAAACGAAATTCTTTTTCTTGATTTAAAGCACGCATTGCACGATCGACATTACATACAAATTTCGGAACTGCATTAAATGGAATTTTATCTAAAATAACTTCATTGCTTCCTGTTCTTTCTTTTGTTTTTAAACATTCGCCATTCGGTGCATAGTATGAAACACGTTCGATGAAGGTTTGTGCATTTTTTGAATTATGAAAAACCTCACGTGTTTTAAAGATTTTTCCTTTTTGTAAATAATATTTTCTTAATCCAATTTCGCCATCAAATGGTTCTTTGAATTGTTCTTCGATTAACAAGATATTTTCATTGTCATCTAAATGAGCATCTACATGAATAAAAGCACCATTTTCTTTTCCGTAATCTAATGAAGTCGCAACTTTTCCATATGCCAAAACAAAAGAATCTATTTCAATAGCTTGTTTATCAAAAGTTTCTTCATCCTTTAGGTGGTGAACAATCAGTGCTTTTTTTCGCTTGTTAACCGATTTATCGTCGTTGTTAGGTTTGCAAGCACTTATTATTGATAGTATTAAAACACTAATAGAAACAATATAAAAAATAAATTTTCTTTTTGAAACTTGCATAAAATATGTAAAGTTATGGATGAAATTAAATATTCAGATTACAAAAGTAATAGTTTTAACTAAAAACAAATAATTATACTAGCTCTTTATAACGTTTCAGAATGAGTATTATTTCGTATAAGCTAGAATTATTCTATTTTACAAATTTGATTTAAATAATCAAAACAAAAATAGTATCTTAGCGAGATAGATTGACTTAAATTATGATTACAGACGTTGATTTAATTGATGTAAAAAACCTAAATAAGGTTATTTCGGAAACTTATAATACTGATTTTAGCGACTTTGCTACTACTTCTTACAAACGTAGAGTTGAAAAAGCTGGAAATGCTTTACACATGCCATCTATGGATGTCTTAATTGAAAAAATTCGTCAGGATAAACATGTGTATGACAGCTTTATTAGTAATCTAATTGTGGATACAACTGAATTTTTTAGAGATCCTTCTTTTTGGAGAATGTTAAGAAATGATGTTGTTTCTAAATTCAAGATTAATAACACTATACGTATTTGGGTTGCAGGATGTGCAACTGGTGAGGAATTATTTTCGTTAGCTATTTTGTTAAAAGAAGAAGGGTTGTTAGATAAAACTAAAATTTTTGCTACTGAAATAAGTGAACTTTCGTTAATGAAATTGAAAACTGCTAAATTCGATACAAAGAGTTTAGAAATTGCAGAAAGTAATTACGAACGTTTCGAAGGAAAGAAAAAATTTACAGATTATTGTACAGAAGTTGCGGGTGAATTTACGATGAAACCAGATTTACTTGCAAATGTAAATTTTCAATCACGTTTTTTGGATGATGAAAATATTCCAGGAAAATATGATTTGATTTTATGTAGAAACGTATTATTGTATTTTAATGCTTCTTTACAAGATAAAGTACTTAAAAACTTTTCTAATTCAATGTTTCCAAGTGGTTTCTTAGCTATTGGGGTTAAGGAATCAATTACGAATAGTAGAAGTTTTTCAGATTTTGTAGAAATTTCACACGAAGAGAAAATTTATAAAAAGAAATAGTTATCACATTTATTGATAATTAAAGGGTGTTCGATAAGTCGAAACACCCTTTTTTTTAAAATCAAATTATTTTACTGAATAGGTAATTTTAATGACATAGGTCATTTTTTTAAGTATACGCTTTTTTTAAAATTGCAGTAACCCAACTTAAAAGTTTATGGCAATGTTTTCAGGATTAAAGAAAAAAATCGGAAATAAATTTTCAGTTAATTTCGGAATTATAACGATTACTGTTTCCACTTCGTATTTATTAAGTTTCTGGTTTAATAAAGATTTAAAACGCGATGCTATCGCCATTGAAATTGCGAGTAATAATCGTATGTTAACTCAAAAAATGGCACTTAAAGTTCAAAGTGTAGCCTTTTCAAATGAAACTCATGAAAAAATCAAAACAGAGATTCATTCGATGCACCAACAATATATCCAAGGGATCCAGTTGTTGCTTTCTGGAGGTGCAAATCCAAAATTTACTGGAGGTATTGTTTTATTACCTGAACAAAATGCTTTGATAAAAGAAAATCTTTTAAAATTAAAAAATATTGAAAATCAATTATTTAAAAAGACAGATAAATTACTTGATTTAAAAAGAACTACAGACATTGAGAATGCACTTTTTGGCGATTATTATAATTCTTATCATCAATTATTAATTGGGTTAAATCAATCTAAGTTGAACGATAATTTAGTTAAAATACTATCTCAAAAAGGAGATGATAAAAAAGTGTTTTTTCAAAATTTGTTGATTTTCTTATTATTATTAAATCTATCTCTTTTAACTTTTACTTATTTCTATCTCCGTAAAACAATTAAACCAATCGAGCCCATTACGAATTATTTGTTAAAGCTGTCTAAAGGAGAATTGCCTGAACATTTAGTTTCTCAATCAGAAGATGAAATTGGTCAAATAACACATGCCGTTAATGTTGTAGGATCGAATATTGAAGCAGCAAGTCATTTTGCCGAAAATGTAGGAAATGGTCATTTAGATACTGATATTGAAGTGTTTGAAAATCAAGGTAAATTATCAAATTCATTACGTTCGATGCGCGATAGTTTAGTTCGAGTGGCAGATGAAGAAGCAAAACGAAATTGGGCGACAGAAGGATTTGCTAAATTCATTGATATAGTGCGTTCCACAGATGATATCGAGGTTTTTTATAATAATGTCCTTGGAAATTTAGTGCGTTATCTTCATGTGAATCAAGGGTATTTATATATTGTTAATGATGAAAATCCATCTGATGTATATATGGAAGTAAAAGCAGTGTATGCCTATGACAAAAAAAGATATCTAGAAGAAGAAATTAAAGTTCATTACAAAGAAGGATTAATTGGTCAAGCTTGGTTTGATAAGGATGCTTTATATTTTACTGAAATACCTCAATCTTATGTTCATATTACATCAGGAATGGGTGAAGCACGACCGACTTGTATTCTCATCGTACCTTTGTTAATTAACGAGGAGGTTGTTGGAGCAATTGAACTTGCATCATTTCAACCCTTAGAAAATTTTGAACGCGATTTTGTATTCAAATTAGGAGAAACAATTGCTGGTGCTGTTCAAAATGTAAAAGTGAATGAGAGAACTAAAAAATTATTAGAGGAATCACAAGAAAAAGAAGAAGCATTATTGGCACAAGAAGAAGAAATTCGCCAAAATATGGAGGAAATGCAAGCAACTCAATCCGAAATGGAACGTGCTCAGCGAGCAATGAGAGATGCATTGGAAGTCACTCGTAAAAAAGAACAAGAGGCTTTAGCTTTACAAGAAGAATTTGAACAAGAACGTAATGAAATCAAAGCTCAATTTGAAGCACAATTAGCCATCATCAATGAAACTGCTATTGTTTCCAAAACAGACATAAAGGGAAATATTACCTACGTCAATGATATGTTTTGTAAAGTAGCTAAATATACACGTGATGAATTAATGGGTCAACCACATAATATTGTTAGACATCCTGATATGCCTGCTTGGGCCTTTGAAGATTTATGGAAAACGATCAGTTCTGGTAAAATATGGCACGGACAAGTTAAAAATAAATGTAAAGATGGTTCCTACTATTGGGTGAATGCTACCATCGCACCGATTCTGGGTGAAAATGGGAAACCTATTGAATATATGGCAGTACGTTATCTAATAACTGATCTTAAAAACCAAGAAGAACAATTAAAAGAAGCATTAGAAAGGATTGAAAAATTAGAAAATTCGAACTAAGAATGTTTGTTTGACGTATTGATTTCCTATCTTCGTAACGTTTCAAGAAATATTTTTTTCAGATGAAGACGATTCTACTTTTAGGTGCTGGATTATCAAGCTCTTCTTTAATCCGTTATTGTTTAGAACATGCCGAGCAATACGATTGGCAGGTGCGCATTTGCGATCAAAATATTGATTTGGTGCAGAAAAAAATAGCAGGGAATCCAAGAGGTGTTGCGTTGAATTTTGATGCATTAAAAGCAGAAGAACGTCGGCCAGAAATTGAAAAAGCGGATTTGGTAATTAGTATGTTACCTGCTCGTTTTCATGTGGAAATAGCCAAAGATTGTATCGACTTAAAAACGAATGTAATTACTCCTTCGTATGTTTCTCCAGAAATGAAAGCGTTACATCAAGAAGCAATTGAGGCTGGGATTATTATCATGAACGAAATAGGAGTAGATCCTGGTATAGATCACATGTCTGCATGTAAAATCATGGATGAAATTCGTGAAAAAGGAGCAGAAATAACTTCCTTTAAATCATTTTGTGGAGGATTAATTGCTCCTGAGAGTGATAACAACCCTTGGAATTATAAATTCACATGGAATCCTCGTAATGTAGTATTAGCAGGACAAGGTACAGCAGCTGCATTTATTAAACAAAATCAATATAAATACATCCCTTATAATCAGCTTTTCGAACGTATTGACCGAATAGAAATTGATGGATATGGAGTTTTTGAGGGATATGCTAACAGAAATTCACTTTCGTACAGACCCGTATATAATTTAGAAACGATTCCTACAATTTACCGCGGTACATTAAGAAGAGAAGGTTTCTGTAAAGCGTGGAATATATTAGTAAATATGGGAATGACAGATGATTCTTATGTGATAGAGGCTTCTGAAAATTTAACTCCGAAAACATTTTTAAATACTTATTTGCCGTATTCTACTTCAGAATCAATTGCAGAAAAATTCGAGCGATTATACGCTAAAGGAGATAAAGACATTTACCATAAATTTGAATGGTTAGGTTTCTTTGATAACGATGAGGTAATTGGATTAAAAGATGCAACACCAGCTCAAATTCTTGAGAAAATTTTAGTAGGGAAGTGGGTGTTAGAAGAAGGAGACAAAGATATGTTGGTGATGCACCACGAATTCGAGTATAACTTGAATGGTAAAAATCATCAAATCCTGTCTTCGATGGTAAATATTGGTGAAAATCAAATATTTACTTCAATGAGTAATACCGTTGGTTTGCCAGTAGCTATCTGTGCTAAAATGATCTTGAATAATCAAATTTCTTTAAAAGGAGTGCAAGTTCCAGTGATGAAAGAAGTGTATCAACCGATACTTAATGAACTTGAAAACTTTGGAATTACGTTTGTAGAAAAAGAGATTGAACTGTAAGGTAAATTTTATTTATCTAACCTTTTCTATAATTAGACTTATTTACACTCGGTAGAAATTAAATCTATATATTC
>JBILUY010000265.1:0-3270 GCA_044370735.1 Crocinitomicaceae bacterium
TTACAATAACTTTATTTTTCATTTCTTGATTGCTTGAAAATAATTCGTTGAAACAACTTCCCAATTTATAATGTTCCAAATATTCTTTAGGTAATCTGCACGTTTATTTTGATATTTTAAATAATATGCATGCTCCCATACATCAATTCCTAAAATTGGAGTTCCTTGTACATAAACTAAATCCATCAATGGGTTGTCTTGATTAATTGTTGTTGTTACCTGAAGTTTATTGTCTTTATTTACAATTAACCAAACCCATCCCGAACCAAATAAAGAGGTTCCTTGAGCAGTCATTAATTTTTGTAAAGAATCAAGTGATCCGTAGGTTAATTTAATTTCAGTTAACAAATCACCTGATAACTCTTTAAAATTAGGAGTTAAACACTTCCAATACAAGGTGTGATTATAGTGACCTCCAGCATTGTTTCTAACTGCAGGAGAATATTTACTTATAGAATACAATAATGAATCAAGTGATTTTGTAGGTTGATTTCTTAGTGCATTATTTAAATTAGTCACATACCCTTGATGATGTTTTGTAAAATGAACCCTCATAGTAACTGAATCAATTACAGGTTCTAACGATGTGAATTTATAATCCAAAGTTGGCAAAGTGAAATTTTGAGATCTAGCCCCAAACGCAATAAAAATTAGCAAACAAACAAACAAACTTTTCATTGATCTCTTTTTTAACAAAAATAAGATAATTTAATGAAATCTTTAACGTCTCATTTGATTACAAGGGTACAAATATTTTAGAAAATTCAATCTTAAATAGTTCATGAAATAAAAAGCATTTACAATAATTCATCCTCAAAGCTTTATAGAGGTAAAAACTCAAAAACTTCGAACTTATAGATTACAACATTTATTCAATGAAAACTTTTTACCTTTGCTTAAATTATTAAATAACCACAAACGAACACGCCATATATTTATGAAATCAAATTTGATCGCAGAACTACAATGGAGAGGAATGATCCAGGATATCATACCAGGAACTGAGGAACAACTTTTAAAAGAAATGACAACTGGATATGTTGGTTTTGACCCGACGTCAGACTCGCTACATGTCGGAAGCTTATTACCAATCATGTTACTTGTTCATTTACAAAAAGCTGGGCATAGACCAATTGCATTAGTTGGTGGCGCTACCGGAATGGTGGGAGATCCTTCAGGTAAATCTGCAGAAAGAAATTTACTTGACGAAGAAATTTTAAATAAAAATATAGCTGGAGTTTCTTCACAATTAAAGAAATTTTTGAATTTTGAAACAGGAGAAAACAAAGCTTTACTTTTAAATAATTATGAATGGATGAAAAACTTTTCATTTTTAGATTTCATTCGTGATATTGGAAAACACATAACAGTAAATTATATGATGTCTAAAGATTCTGTTAAAAAAAGAATCGAAACAGGGATTTCATTTACTGAATTTTCCTATCAATTATTACAAGGATATGACTTTTTACATTTAAACAACACTTACGATTGCAAACTTCAAATTGGAGGTTCAGATCAGTGGGGAAATATTACTACAGGAACAGAACTAATTCGTAGAAAAGGTGGAAAAGATGGGTTTGCTTTCACATGTCCTTTATTAACAAAAGCAGATGGAGGTAAATTTGGAAAAACAGAATCAGGGACTATTTGGTTGGATTCTTCAAAAACCTCTCCTTATCAATTTTATCAGTTTTGGCTGAATGCATCCGATGAAGATGCAAAAAAATTAATTCGTTACTTTACACTTATTGATAAAGAAACAATCGAACAAATTGAGAAACAACACGAAGAAGCACCTCATTTAAGATTACTTCAAAAAACTATTGCGGAAGAAGTTACCATTCGTGTTCATGGAAAAGAAGCTTTAGATTCTGCAATTACTGCTAGTAATATTTTATTCGGCAAATCAACTTCTGAAGATTTAAAGAAATTGAGTAATGAGCAAATTTTTGAAATCTTTGATGGTGTACCTAAAGCTACAGTTTCTATTTCTGATCTTGAAAATGGCCTTTCAATCATAGATGCTTTAGTTGGAAAATCAAACTTTTTACCAAGCAATGGAGAAGCTAAAAGAGAATTAAAAGCGAATGCTATTTCAGTAAACAAAGAAAAAGTAGGTGAAAGCTTTACATTTTCAAGAGAAAATTTAATTAATGACAAAATTTCTTTAATTGGTAAAGGAAAGAAAAACAATTACTTATTAATTTTCGAATAAAAAAAACAAAAAAAAGTACAATTAAAACTTGCAGAAAAGAATTTTAGTTGTACTTTTGTATCGCTTTAAACGAAAAGCATTACACAATGTAACATTAAAATCTAACTTTAGTTAGAGCTTCTTGTTTGAAGTTGAAACATTGGTTTGGTAGTTCAGTTGGTTAGAATACATGCCTGTCACGCATGGGGTCGCGGGTTCGAGTCCCGTCCAGACCGCAAGTAATTGCAAAAAACAAAGTAAAAGCCTTTAAATCCTATGATTTAGAGGCTTTTTTGTTTTAAATCATATCATTTAGTTACAATTATTATTACCCAAGATGGTAACCTATTTGGTAACCTAATTTGTAATCTTGTTTTAGGTTACCTTGAAGGCATCAAAACAGTTAAAAAACAAATAGTTACCAACTAATATATTTTATGCTTTTTTAGTAGTTTTTGATAGACTTTTTAATGTTTCAGTAACCTCTAAAATTGTCTAATATGAAAACAGATCAAACTTTTGCTATTAACTTTTGGTTATACAAATCGAAATTAAAAAATGGCAAGGCTCCTATTTATTGTAGAATTACTATAAATACTCTTAGAACCGAAATTTCAGTGAAAAGATGGATAGAAGTTTCTAAATGGAATATTAAATCTGGGAATGTAAAAGGGAACTCAGAAGAAGCTAGAACCATAAATCATTATTTAGAGATTGTAAAATCAGAACTATATAAAATCTACAATCATTTTCTTGCAACTCAAAAAAAGGTCTATCCTCAAGATTTAAAAAATGCATTCACAGGTTTTAAAGAAGAACAAAGAGGTATAATTGACACGTTTGAGTACCATAATGATCAAATGAAAGGCTTAATTGGTATCGAAGTGGTGAAATCAACCTTTACAAAATTTGAAACTGTAAAAAGTAAGCTTAAAAAATTTATGATTTCAAAATACAACAAAAAGAATTTTCTTTTAACTGAGCTAAATAACAAATTCATTATTGATTTTGAATACTTCTTAAAGTCAGAGGAAAAAATAGCTCACAATACAGCGATGAAATACATTCGTAAT
>JBILUY010000289.1:0-2793 GCA_044370735.1 Crocinitomicaceae bacterium
TAATGTAAAAAAAGTAATGAATTTAGCGGTTGCTAATGAATGGATAACCAAAAACCCTTTTGATAATTTTAAATGTTCAACAAAAAAAGTAAATCGAGAAATTCTTACTCAATCGGATTTAGATAAACTCCACAAAAAAGAAATTAAGATTGAAAGATTGAATGAAGTGAGAGACATTTTTCTGTTTTGTTGTTATACCGGATATGCTTTTATTGATGTGTTTTCGTTAAGTAATTCAGATGTAGTTTTGGGTATCGATGGAAAGAAATGGATACATACTAACAGAATTAAGACCGGAAACACTTCAAATGTACCCTTATTACCTCCAGCACAAATTATTCTAGACAAATATAAAACTCACCAATGTAGAATTTCAGAAGGCAAATTACTTCCAGTAAAATCAAACCAGAAAATGAATGCTTATCTTAAGGAAATTGGGGATATCTGTGGTATAAAGAAAAAATTAACAATGCATCTAGCTCGTCATACATTCGCAACTACAGTTACCCTTGCAAACAATGTACCTATTGAAACCGTTTCTAAAATGTTAGGTCATACTAAATTAGCAACTACGCAAATTTACGCTCAAGTTCTTGACACGAAAATTGCTAATGATATGAACAAACTATCCAAACTATTTGAAAAAGAAGAAGTAAGATTAAAAAAAATCAATTAAAAAACAAAACATTTTAATTAAATCTCCGTGTAATATCCTGAAAAATAATAGAATATTACATGGAGTTATTTATTAGACCCCTATACGATTCAATGATTGAAGAAATTAACTTCATTCATAATTTTGACGAATCTTTATTAAATAAAATTGACAAAATCATCCCTTTAATTCAAAAAAAAATAATATCATTAAAAGAGTTTTTTCTTGGTTTAGAGAATATTACACAAGAAACCGAAACTTTATTTTTTAAATGTGAAAAACCAAAATTTAACGCATTACTTATATATTACATTGAATTATACAATTATGAAATACAAAAACCGATTGGTTTACAGGACAAACAAATTGAATATGTTAGACATCAAATTCAAAATTTGAATAAACATAAAATTGATCACCTAGAATTTTATAAATACCTGAAAACGAATGTTACATATTTAGATAATATCTATTTTTCTAGAAACAACATCGATTTCCGTACAAAGATAAACACTACTTGTTTTGAATATGACCCGAGATTTTCTACAAGCCATGATTTTTTGACTGCAACAATATCCGCAAATGAACTACTATTAGATTATTTTGAAAATGAACTGATTAAAATCACAAGTCATTGTTCTAATAATCAAACCCAAAATTCATCAAGTACAATCTTAAAATGGACAAGCTCCAAATCAAATTTAATCGAATTAATTTATGCTTTCCATCAAACAGGTTGCTTCAACAATGGAAATGCTGACATCAAAATAATTGCCTCTACTTTTTCAAAAGTATTTGATATTCCATTAGGAGATGTTTACAGAACCTATCTTGATTTGAAAGCCAGAAATGATAGAACAAAATTCATCGACCAATTAAGAAATAACCTAGAAAACAAAATGATAGATGATGACTTTTAATTTTATTTATACCAACTTGGGTATTCATTGGGATTAAATTATTTCCATCCGTTTCAATTTTGCCACATAATTTAAATTTAATTAAGTATGGCAACATCGATTATTACTATCGAAGATTTGCATCAATTCAAAGTAGAGTTGATTGCTGAAATTGAAAAAATTCTTCAACTTAACAACAGTGATAAACCATCAAAAAAATGGTTAAAATCACATGAAGTTCGATCGCTTCTCGATATTTCTCCTGGTACTTTACAAAATCTTCGGATTAATGGAACACTACCCTATTCAAAATTTGGTGGAGCAATTTATTACGATTATGACGACATCAAAAAAACAATGAACGAAAATAGAATTCATAACGATTTCAGTCGATGAATTATATCAAGCAACTTACTGCTGTATGTGTTAAGTTTACCGAAGACGATCGACTAAATGCATCGCATGTAAGTATCTATCTAGCATTGTTTCAAATTTGGAATGTAAATCGTTTTAATAATCCTATTTCAGTCAGTAGAATGGATGTAATGAAAATTTCTAAAATCGGCTCTAAAGCGACTTATCACAAATGCTTAAAAGAACTTGATTATTGGGGATACATAAAGTACATACCCTCTCACAACCCTTTAAAAGGAAGTAAAATAAAGATGTTCAAATTTGAAACAACTCCTGAACAAGAACAAGAACAAGTTCTGGTACAAAATGAAGATCAAGTTGTAGTACCTTCTATAAACAATGTAAAAAATAAAAACAATACTAAACAACTTGAAAAACGATTTATAAAACCAACTCTTTCAGAAATTATGGAAATTATATTCAGAAAAGAAGAAGCAGAAAAATTTCTTAATTATTATGAATCGAAAGGTTGGAAAATAGGAGGACGTTCACCAATGAAAAATTGGCGAGCAGCAGCTAAAAATTGGATGTTGAATTTTGAAAAATTCAATCCAAACCAAAACACGTCGAATTTACACATCAACCAAGAAAAAGATTACGAAATCCCATTGTAGCGACACAATGCTTCGTGACACATAATTCCAAATCCCTATGAAAACCCTTTACACCCTTAAAAACAACGTCCGTTTTTACCAGTTTAAAGCCTGTTTGCAATACCTGCAAGCAACGGGAAAATTCAAATATGGAAATGAATTTTCTCTTCGAAAAGAAGATTACACACTCATTCGAAAAATGTTGTGTTATGCTATTCGAGACGAAGAAGCC
>JBILUY010000206.1:0-4493 GCA_044370735.1 Crocinitomicaceae bacterium
ATGGCTAATTGTATAGTTTTTAAATGAAAATCAATTGTTCCTGTATTACTGTCTAATCCATTTAATGAAACATATAATGTTTTTGAGTTAACTGAAAATTGTAATAACGAAAATAATATTAATATCAATGTTTTGATCCACATTCTATTAGTATTTGTTAATCAGTTCAACAATTTTCTCAATTTCTTGGTTTGTATGTATGTAAGATATAGGTAAGCTTAATTCTTGACTATGTATTTTTTCAGAAATAGGAAAAGACTCGTTGAATAAATTAATATATCCTTTTTGAAAATGGGGTGCAATCGGGTAGTGGATTTCTGTTACTACACCGTTTGCTTGAAGAAACTCTTTTAAATCGTCTCTAGTTTCACAGAGTATTGGAAAAATATGGTAAACATTTTCTTCTTGTTTACTTTGTTTTGGTAATATTATTTTTTTGTTTTTTATTTTTTCTAAATAAATTGAAGCAATTTCTTTTTTTCTACTATTAATTTTATTTAACGATTTTAATTTTATACTTAAAAATACCGCTTGAATTTCGTCTAGTCTAGAATTTATTCCAATATAGTCATTATGATATTTTTTATGAGATCCATAATTTCTAAGAGCTTTTATTTTTAAATATAATTTTTCATCATTTGTTAAAATACACCCTCCATCTCCTATACATCCTAGATTTTTAGAAGGATAGAAGCTAAAAGCACCTATATCTCCAAATGTTCCAGAAAATTGCCCATTGATAGATGCTCCATGAGATTGCGCACAATCTTCAATTATCTTTAATCCATATTTAGTTGCAATATTTTTAATTTCAATCATATTACATACTTTACCATATAGGTGTACAGGAAGAATTGCTTTTGTTTTACTTGAAATTTTTTCCTCAATTTTTGAAACATCAATCAAATAATCATCGATACTTGGCTCAACTAAAATTGGTTTTAATCCAGCATTAAGAATACTAATGATTGAAGCTATATATGTATTTGCTGGTACTATAATTTCACTGCCTTTTTCAAAATCAAAAGCGAGCAATCCTATTGTTAGAGCATCAAGTCCATTAGCTACTCCGCAAGCAAATTTACTATTATTATATTTAGCAAATTCTTGTTCAAATTCCTCAACATTTTTCCCTAAAATATACCATCCAGAATCAAGTACTTTTGGAAGAATGTTTAAATATTCTTCAATAAAAGGTTTATTAAGGATTTTAAGATCCTCATAAGGTATTTTATCATTAATAATTTTCATAGATATAATCTTGAGGATTAAAGGGCTCAGAGGCAAGTACTAATAATATGGCATCGGTTGAAAAATCATACATTTTATGCCAATCTTCAGGTTGTAGAATTAAACATTTTTCAGGAGAATTTAATAAAAAGACCTCAGTTTTAGTTGAGTCATTATTTTCAATTTTACATTCACCTTTTATGCAAATAGCAGCTTGAATTGTTTTTTTATGACGATGACATCCCCTTACAGAATTTTCTACATTATAAATGTAGAATACACGTTTAATATCAAAGCCAATTTCCTTTTCAATTACAGTAAGGCTTCCCCTTGTATCTGCATGAGTGGTTAAATTTACAAGTTTTGCCATTTTTGTATATTAAGATATTGATCGTACGAGATAAAATGCTTCTGCAAATTTTCTACCGATAGTTACACCCCATTTTTGTGCTTGAATTTTTAAAGCTTCAGGAGATCTTGGATGTGGGAATTCTCTTTTTTCAAACTCATAACACTCCATAGCTTCTATTTTCTTTTCTAAATTTTCAGAATCAAAAGAGACAAAGAAATTAGGTATAAAATGTCTTGGATCATTACTAGCTCTCCATTCAGTTCCTGAAGCTGTTTCAAAAGTAAAGATTGTTTTTACATTTTCATCCTTCATAGGTCTACAAGCAGTAATTACTGCCTCGAATGTTCTTTGATGATCAATATTTACGTCTCCATTATGATGTGTGAAAATCACATCTGGGTTAAATGATTTTTTCTCTTGTTCTATAATTTTAATTATATCGATTAGATTAACACTATCAAATCTATTATCTGGAAAATCATAAATTGAAACTTCGTGATAACCTATTTTATTTTGGGCATTATAGATATTTTGTTTGTGTAATTTTAATTCATTTTCCCATAATTTTATATCTCTTTGATCACTTCTAGATGTTATACCTTCTCCTAAAATTACAACTTTGGTGTAGATATTAAAATTATTTATGAGATAATTCATAGTGGCTCCAAGTCCTAATATTTCGTCGTCAGGATGAGCTACTACGATTAAAATTTTTTTATTTTTCAGACCTTCTATTAACATATTTTAGTTCCTTGAAATAGCATAATATGTTTTTCAACTGTAAACGTTGAGTTATTTTTAAAATGATTTTCTAAGATTTCTTTGAATTTATTTTCAGAATTTAAATTATAAAATGTGCTATTTTTCCAGTAAGTCAATAAATCATTAGTTGATTTCCAATTTATATAATTTACTGATGTATCAATTTGAACTTTGTTTAGTTTGGTAGCAGTATTTTTAATTACTTTATCAAACATAAAATCGGTACATGTGTATAATATTGAAGGGTCAATTTTAGCTCCTGAGTTTTCAACTAAATTAAATAATGACTCATTATTTGGTCCGTATGGTCCTAATATTATTAATCTACCATTAATATTTAAGCTTTCTATTAATTGACTTATAACTAGATCCGTGTTTTCAGCATAGTATAATCCATATGAACAAAAAATTAGATCATATTTTTCATTTATTTTGTTTACAAATTCATCTAGACCTGCAACAACTAAATTTATTTTTTCAGAATTGTAAAAGGCTTGATTTTTAATAAACTCGATTGAATCTTTAGAAATATCAACACATGTAATTTGTGATTGTGGGAATTTTTCTAATAATTTTTGTGATTGCTTACCTGTACCACAACATAATTCTAAAATGCTTAATTTTTCATCTGAACCAGAAATTTTGTTGAAAGCCCAATCATTTAAATCAAGACTTTGATTTTTTTCATTTTGTTTTATTCTTTCTTCTAAATAGTCTGTTTTTGCTGCTGAATTATTCATAATTTAATTTATTAGTAGTTCTAAACTTAGAGGTGTACCTCTAGATATTTTTTTATTAATTTTTTTTCCAATTAAAAACTCATAATATTTTGGATCTAAACCATCACCTGGTCTAATTACTCGAATATTTTTTTCGTTTAATGTGTCACCAGGTTCAATATCTTCAGTAACATATATTGATCTTTTAAATCTAACACTTCCTTCTTCAGATTCTGTCGATCCAAAATGAATTTTACCAATTGCAAGAAATGCATTTTTTGCTTCATCAACTAAACTTGAAAATTCGTTTGGTTCAAGTGAAAATGCAGCATCTACACCTCCTTCGTTTCTATCAATTACGAAATGTTTTTCAATTACTCTTGCTCCCATTGCTACTGCAGCTACAGAGACTCCAATACCTAATGTGTGATCTGATATTCCTGGTATACAATTGAATAATTTCTCATATACTTGAATAGTTGAAATATTTGAATTTTCTGGTGAGGCAGGATAACTACTTGTACATTTTAATAAAATTATATCAGTACATCCGTTTTCTCTAAGGGTAGAAACCCCTAGTTCAATTTGAGCCAAAGTAGCCATTCCAGTTGAAATTATAACTGGTTTTTTTGTTTTCGCAATTTTTTTTAAAAGCGGAAGGTGAGTATTTTCAAAAGAGGCTATTTTATAAATTGGATTTCCAAGGCTTTCTAAAAAGTCAACTGCAGTTTCGTCAAAAGGAGTAGAAAATAAAGTTATTCCTTTTTCTTTTGCGCGTTTAAATAATTTTTCATGCCATTCCCATGGAGTGTGTGCTTTTTCATATAATTGATATAAATTATTTCCATTCCATAAAGACTTTTCATCATTTATAACAAATAAGCCTTCATAATGGTCGATAGTAATAGTATCAGCGGTATATGTTTGAATTTTAATTGCATCAACCCCAGTTTCTGCTGCGATGTCAATTATTTCGAGTGCTTTTTCGAGAGATTGGTTATGATTTCCACTCATCTCTGCTATTATATAAGGACGTTGATTTATACCTATTATATTATTTCCTATTTGAATATCTTTCATTCCTCTAATTTACTAATTAAAAGTTTATATTTTATTCCATTTAATTCAAAAAAAGCAGGATACCTTTCATTATCTACTGTGCGTAAAATGTTAAATTGAGATAGTATGGATTCATCAATATTAATTTTACTATCCATTGCACTTCTTTTAGGATAAAATGATTCGTCTCCAACTTGTTTTTTACTTTTAATAGTTTTAATATTTTGAATAAATTCCAATATTAATTCTTTTGTCACATCTGCTTGTTTTTCTCTCAATTCATTTATTAATTCATGACCTTCCAAATAAATGTTTTTTTGTAAATAAATATCACCAGAATCAATATCTGATGAAGCTTCAAATAAGGTGAC
>JBILUY010000091.1:0-9913 GCA_044370735.1 Crocinitomicaceae bacterium
TATGAGTGATCCAGATAAAATGGATAAACTAATAGCTCGTCAAGGAGAAGTACAAGATAAAATTGACGCCTTAGATGCGTGGGAATTAGATGCGAAATTAGAGCGTGCAATGGATGCTTTACGTTGCCCACCAGATGATCAATTGATTGAAACATTATCAGGAGGAGAGAAAAGAAGGGTTGCGCTTTGTCGTTTATTATTACAAACACCAGATGTATTATTATTAGATGAGCCTACTAACCACTTGGATGCAGAATCAATTGATTGGTTAGAACAACATTTACAACAATATAAAGGAACAGTAATTGCAGTTACCCACGACCGTTATTTCTTGGATAACGTAGCAGGATGGATTTTAGAATTAGACAGAGGAGAAGGTATTCCGTGGAAAGGAAATTATAGTTCTTGGTTAGAGCAAAAAGGAAAACGATTAAAAGAAGAAGAAAAGAGTGCTTCTAAACGTCAAAAAATGTTAGAGCGTGAGTTGGAATGGGTAAGAATGAATCCAAAAGCGCGTCAAGCTAAAAACAAAGCACGTTTATCTAACTATGATAAATTATTAGCAGAAGACGTAAAACAAAGAGAAGATATATTAGAAATTCCAATTCCAAATGGACCACGTTTGGGTACGAATGTTATCGATGCAAATCACGTAGCTAAATCGTTTGGAGACAAATTATTGTATGATGATTTGAATTTTAAATTACCACCAGCTGGTATCGTTGGAGTTATCGGACCAAATGGAGCGGGTAAAACGACGATTTTCAAAATGATTATGCAGGAATTAATGCCTGATTCAGGAGAATTTACCGTTGGTGAAACTGTTAAAATTGGGTATGTGGATCAAACACATAAAGATATTCATCCAGATAAGTCTGTTTTTGAGGTAGTTTCTGATGGAATGGAATTTATCGAAATTGGTAATCAAAAAATCAATGCAAGAGCGTATTTGTCTAAATTCAATTTTGCTGGTTCAGATCAAAATAAAAAAGTTGGTGTGTTGTCGGGTGGTGAACGTAATCGTTTACATTTAGCCATGACATTGAAAACAGAGGCGAACGTATTGTTACTGGATGAGCCTACGAATGATATCGATGTGAACACATTACGTGCACTAGAGGAAGGTATTTTAAACTTTGCTGGTTGTGCTGTGGTTATTTCTCACGACAGATGGTTCCTAGATCGTATTTGTACTCACATCCTTGCATTTGAGGGTGATTCACAAGTGTATTGGTTTGAAGGTACATACTCTGATTACGAAGAGAATAAGAAAAAACGTTTAGGTGACGAGGGACCAAAACGTATTAAATATAGAAAGTTGGTGAAATAATAAAGTTTCCCTCCTTGAGGAGGGATGAAGGGAGGTGATAATTTAAATTTATATGTCATCCCCCTTAATCCCCCTTCAAAGGGGGAAGCTAAAACCTTTCCCTCTTTGATTAGTCCCAATAGTTATCGGGAAAACTAGTTGAGTTTTTTGAAAAGTATTAAAGAATTAAACTTAATGTCTCAAGAGCAGAAAAACAACCCGTTACACGGGGTGAAGTTAGAGCAAATATTGAATGAGTTGGTTGAACACCTTGGGTGGGAACATTTGGGGTATTTGATTAATATTCGATGCTTTAACTATGATCCGAGCATTAAGTCGAGTTTGCATTTTTTAAGAAGAACACCTTGGGCGAGGAAAGAAGTGGAGGAGTTGTATTTGGAGCGTATTATCGGTCCTTCGAGAGCCTCAGGAACCGATAATAAAGAAAATAAATAATAAACATTAAAAGATATGTCAATAAGAAATTTAGAGCCAAAAGCATTGTGGAACCATTTTGCAGATTTGAATGCAGTTCCAAGACCTTCGAAAAAAGAAGAAAGAGTAGTTGAGTTTATGATGAATTTTGGTAAATCATTAGGATTAGAAACAATTAAGGATTCTATTGATAACGTAATCATCAAAAAGCCGGCAACTGCTGGAATGGAAAATCGTAAAACGGTTGTTTTACAATCGCATTTGGATATGGTTCACCAAAAAAATGGGGATAAAGTATTTGATTTTGATACGGAAGGGATTGAAATGTTGATCGAAGGTGACTGGGTAACAGCAAATGGCACTACATTGGGAGCAGACAATGGTATTGGTGTAGCAACTATTATGGCTTTATTGGCTTCTGATACTATTCCTCACCCTGCTTTGGAGGCTTTGTTTACAATCGACGAAGAAACAGGTATGACTGGTGCTATTCACGTGGATCCGAAAAATATTTCTGGTACGATTTTATTGAATTTAGATACTGAAGATGATGATGAGTTATCTATTGGTTGTGCGGGAGGTATAGATACAAATACAACCTATGCTTACCAACAAGAAGCATTTGACAAAGAAAATACAACAACATTAAATATTGCTATCCGTGGTTTGTTGGGTGGACACAGTGGAATGGACATTCATAGAGGTAGAGGAAATGCGAATAAATTAATGACACGTATAGTTCGCCATTTGTTAGATAATCAATCTGTTCGGTTGGCGTCTTTTGATGGTGGAAGTTTGAGAAATGCAATTCCTAGAGAGGCGAAAGCAACGGTTGTTGTTTTATCTTCGGATGCTGTTTCTGTTGAAAATCAAGTGAAACAAATTATCGAAGATATTAAAACAGAATTCAAAACGATAGAACCTGCTTTAGTTATTGAATTTTCAAAAGGAAATTTTGAAGGAAAAGTGGCTACTGAACAAGAGACTATCAAAATTGTAAATGCTTTATTTGCAGTAGTGAATGGTGTTTATAGAATGAGCCCAGATATCGAAGGATTAGTAGAAGCTTCTTCAAGTTTAGCAAGAGTAATTGTTAATGAAGGACAATTTACAACTCAATCATTACAGAGAAGTAGCGTGGAGAGTTCTAAAAAAGATGTTGCTAATATGGTGAAAGCTGCATTTGAAAGCATCGGATGTGAAGTAGTTCAAGGGGGAGATTATCCTGGTTGGTCTCCAAATGCAAATTCGCCGATATTAACTATTATGAAAGATCTTTATATTCAGCGATATAATGAAGAGCCGAAAATTAAGGCTTGTCACGCAGGATTGGAATGTGGTATTTTAGGAAAACATTTCCCAGGAATGGATATGATTTCTTTTGGGCCAAATATTCGCGCAGCACATTCACCGGATGAAAAAGTGCAAATTTCATCTGTTCAAAAATATTGGGATTATTTATTGGAAACTTTGAAACAAATTCCATTAAATTAAAATCTAAAATCCTAACTTTAAGCACCTGTTTTCGCAGGTGCTTTTTTATTTTATGGAAATTATAAAATCATTTAAAACAACGAATTGGTCAGGAGGTAAAACGACAGAAATGTTTATTTATCCATCAACTAGCAGTTATGCGGATCGTAATTTTGATTTTAGAATAAGTTCGGCAACGGTTGAAGTAGAAGAGAGTGATTTTACTGATTTAACTGGATTTCATCGTTTGCTGACAATTATTGATGGACGTTTGGAATTAAACGTAAATGATAAACCATCAACTATATTAGAACAAGATACGCCTTTTTGGTTTTCAGGAAGTGATAAAGTAAGTAGTCGTGGAATTGTACGTGATTTTAACGTGATATATTCAGATAAATACGAAGTTCAATGGCGATTAATTACAAATGATGAGGTGAGAAAAATTTCATTGAAACAGGGAGATTTTTTGTTTTATTTTTTAGTAAAAGGAAAAGCAGAAATGAATAATCACTCCGTAAATGAGAATGAATTAGTTTTTCTGAATTTTGTTGAAAATAGTGAGGTTGAAAATGTTATTTCTATTCTTGAGGAAGGTCGGATGTATGAGGTGTTAATTCAATTAAGAAGTTAGTTTTAGTTTTAAAATAAATAGTTTTAATATTTTGTTTTTAAAATAGATAGTTTGTTATAGTTAAAGTATAGGTTTATGAATTATTTGGTTGTTTTTTCTGTTCTGTTAAGTGTTTTTTCTTGTGCTACGAGAGGGAAATACGAAAGTGCTGATGTGGAGATAGAGCCGGGATTTAATCAGCCAGGAGTGGTGAAATTTTCTGTTGATTTAGTAAAGCCGAGTGGAAGAAGAAAGCATCTTTCAGCAGGAAGTAATCCAATTAAATGGTCTAGATTACAGTTTTCAGGGAAGAATGTATTAAGTTGTGACAAAGGATTTCTTTATTATGGAATGAATGGTTTGAATAAAGATAATCACGCAATCAAGGTCAATTTGTATTCAGAAAAATATGGTTTTCAGAAATCGTTTACGTTAAATGTTCCTTTTGTTAAAGGGATTGTCGTTAAAACTAAAAAGATCGAATTGAATGCAAAAAATGATTTTGATTACGATTTGATATTAAATACCGAACAACGAATTCCAGAAAACGTAAATCATTTTTCGTTGGATAGTGTTGATTTAAAGTCGAATGTTGATTTGAAATTTGAGAATGGAAATATCGTATTAAATAGCGATATACCGTTGATAGATGTTAAACCGAGTTTGATTTTATTAACTAAAAATAAAAAAGATACTCTTTGGAAATCGGAATTAGAAATTGTTTATCCAACTGAAAAATCCTATAATTATTCAGGTAATTCTGGAAGTTCTGGTCGTTCTGGTTCGAGTGCTTATAATGCATCTCAAAGTGGTGATAATGGAGCGAATGGTGGTAATGGAGAAAATGCAAAAGATGTATATGTCTATGCTCAGTTGTATTCTAAAAACAATCAAGATTTTATCGTTTTGACAATCGAATGTAATGGGTATAGAGAAGTGAGTTTTTTACCAAGAAACGCTGCAAGAGTGTCGATTTATGCTCAAGGAGGAAATGGAGGAAACGGAGGAAGTGGAGGAGATGGAAAAGACGCGGCCTATCCTGTAACTACTAAAACAAAAGATGGTAAAACAACAACTACGCAACCGTCTGTTTATGGAGGGAATGCTGGAAATGGTGGTGATGGTGGTCACGGTGGTAGAGGAGGAAATGTGTATATTTATTTGGATGAAAAACTAACGGATTTTAGAAATAATATTCATATAGAAAACAGAGGAGGAACTTCTGGAGTTGGCGGAACAGCAGGTTCTTCAGGTCGTGGAATGAATGGTAATGGAAAGTTAGGAGGTATTTTTAATTCAAACAATGGAAAAACAGGAACTTCTGGAAGAAATGGTCAGATGGGACAAGATGGAAAAGTAGAAGGTCCTATATTTTTGAGTTCAGAAGAGTTAGTAAAAAGATTTTCATTTTTAAAAAGATTATAAATGTCAAAAGATAGAATGATTAAGGCGTTTTCTGCTTTAGGTAAGGTAATGTTGTCTGTTGGTAATCAACAAGATTGGAGTGGGTATGAATTAGGGGTGACTGAAGATGAATATACAGCGTTACAAGCCAATGTTCGCAGGCAATTTCAGTGGAACGGATGGTTTACTGAAGAGGCTGTTTTACATGTTTTTAAAGTGTGGGGCGAACAGTTGCAAGAAGAAGTGTTGAATGATTTTATTTCAAACTATACTGTTTCTCATGCGCCAAAAAAAGTAGGGGTGATAATGGCTGGAAATCTACCATTGGTTGGGTTTCACGATTTTTTATGTGTTTTGTTGTCAGGTAATTCCATTGTTATCAAATTAAGTTCTGATGATAAGACCTTGTTACCGATGTTGGTGCAAATACTGTTTAAGTTCGATCCCGATTTAAAAGATAAAATTTCCATTCCCGACGGTAAATTAGGTGAAATTGACGCAATTATTGCAACTGGTAGTGGTAATTCGATGCGTTATTTTGAAAGTTATTTTGGTCATTTGCCACATATCTTCAGAAAAAATAGAACTTCTGTTGCGATTTTATCTGGAAATGAGACTACAGAAGAATTAAAAGCATTAGGTTCTGATATTTTTACCCATTATGGGTTAGGGTGTAGAAACGTTTCTAAATTATTGATACCAAAAGACTTTGAGTTAAATCGTTTTTTTGAGGCTATTCTTGATTTTGGTCCAATTATCAACCATCACAAATACGCAAATAACTACGATTATAATCGTGCGATTTACTTGATGAATTTGGAAGAAATTTTAGATAATGGCTTTTTATTGTTGAAAGAAAGTGAAGAATTATTCTCGCCTTTGGCAATGTTATATTATCAACGCTACGAAAATAAAAATGAAATTGATTTGTTTTTGGAAAAATATATTGATGATATTCAAGTGATTGTTGGTGAGGGGTATGAAAAATTTGGTCAAGCTCAATGTCCATTATTGACAGATTTTGCGGACGGGGTTGACACGATGCAATGGTTGGTTAAATTGTGAGTAAAATATTCTAATTGTCAAAACAATCTTTCTCTTAAATGCTTAATTTAGCAGAGCATTTTTGAATTTGTAAAGCAATGAAAGTATCTTACAATTGGTTGAAGGATTATGTTCAAACAAGTTTATCCCCAGAGGAATTAAGTAAAGTTTTGACAGATACAGGGTTAGAGGTTGATGGGATAGAGAAAATCGAAAACATTAAAGGAGGTTTAGAAGGCGTTTTTGTAGGTGAAGTACTTTCTTGTGAAAAACACCCAGATGCAGATAAGTTAAAAGTTACTACGGTAACGGTAGGAGGTGAGCCATTACAAATTGTGTGTGGTGCACCAAATGTAGCTGTAGGTCAAAAAGTAATCTGTGCCACAGTTGGTTCTGTTTTATACCCTAATCCGGATGAGCCTTTCAAAATTAAGGCTTCAAAAATAAGAGGAGTAGAATCATTAGGGATGTTATGTGCTGAAGATGAGTTAGGAATGGGAACTTCTCACGATGGTATTATCGTATTAGATAAAGAGGCAAAAGTAGGTACACCAGCTGCTGTTTTCTTTGAATTAGAAGAAGATTATCAAATAGAAATTGGTTTAACACCGAACCGTGCAGATGCAATGGGGCACATTGGTGTTGCAAGAGATATCATTGCTCATCAAAATGTGCATCAAAACACACAGTTAACGTTAGATTTTCCTGAAGTTGAAGAAATTGTTGCAACAAATCAGGATGTAAATGTTTCTGTTTCTGTGGAAGAGCCGGAACTTTGTCCTAAATATATTGGGGTTAGTCTTCAGAATGTTGAAGTGAAACCATCACCAAATTGGATGCAAAAAAGATTACGTGCAGTTGGATTATCTCCAATTAACGCTGTGGTGGATTGTACGAATTACGTGATGCGTGAATTAGGAACACCGTTGCACGCGTTTGATGCCGAGAAATTAGGAGGTAGAATTGTTGTCAAAAAAGCAGTTGCAGGTGATAAATTTACTACACTTGATGGTGTAGAAAGAACATTGCACGAAGATGATTTAATGATTACAAACGGTTCTAAAAATCTTGCTATTGCTGGTGTTTTTGGCGGATTGGAATCAGGTATCAGCAATGAAACTAAAAATATCTTTATCGAGTCTGCTTATTTCAATCCTGTTTCTGTGCGTAAAACAGCAAAACGTCACGCTTTGAACACAGACGCAAGCTTTAGGTATGAAAGAGGTGTTGATCCGACAATGACTGAATATGCATTAAAAAGAGTAGTTTCTTTAATTCAGAATATTTGTGGTGGGACTGTTTCTATGGATGTTGTATCGGTAGTAAGTCTGCAATTTGAAAACAGATTGGTTGAATTTGATGTAAATCGTTGCAATCAAATCATCGGATTAGAAATTCCAACTGAAAAAGTTAAAGAGATTTTATCAAATTTAGATATTCAGGTAGTTGAGGAGGATGGATCTCAATGGAGGTTAGCTGTTCCGCCTTACAGAGTGGATGTTACAAGAGAAATTGACGTGGTTGAAGAGGTGTTACGAATTTTCGGATTTAACAATGTTCCTTTACCTGAAAAGTTAAATTCTACTATTACCTTAAGAACAAAACCGGATGCTGATAAAATTCAACGTTCAGTTTCAGAGTTTTTAGTAGGATTGGGATATAGTGAGATGATGAACAATTCCTTAACTTCTTCATCTTACATACAAAAATTTGGCAACGAGGTGTTTGGTGTTGCGAATAATGTAGAGATGCTAAATCCATTAAGTAATGAGTTGGATGTAATGCGTCAAACATTGATTTTTAGTACACTAGAATCTGTAGCATACAATCAAAATAGACAAAATTCTGATTTGAAATTATTTGAATTTGGAAAAGTATACCGTAAAGAAGGGGAAAATTATCTAGAAAATAAACGCTTGGTATTTGGATTGAGTGGAAGAAGACAAGCAGAGCAATGGAACAGTGTGAATGATAAAGTTTCTTTTTATTCAATTAAAGGATTGGTAACTGCCTTATTTGGACGATTGGGATTAGATGGTTTTTTAACTGAAAACTCATTAGAAAATAGTTTGTTAGAAGATGGAGTTTCTCTTTTTGTTTTGAAAAAGAAAGTAGGTGAGATGGGATGGGTTTCAGATGTTACTAAAAAACATTTTGGAATTAAACAGCCCCTTTTTATTGCTGATTTGGATTGGGATGCATTGTTAGATCAGTTGAAATTAGTGAAAGTATTCTATAAAGAATTACCAAAAACATTTGAGGTAAGAAGAGATTTTTCGTTGTTGTTAGATGAGCAAGTTCGTTTTTCTGAAATTGAAAAACTAGCTTTAGGCGTTGATCGAAAAATTTTGAAGAAAGTAGGTCTTTTCGATGTGTATGAAGGTAAAAATTTAGAAGAGGGTAAGAAATCGTATGCTGTTTCTTTCCATTTCCAAGATGCTGAAAAAACATTGAAAGACGAACAAGTGGACGGAATTATGACTAAAATTCGTCAAGAGTTAGAGAATAAATTAAACGCACAATTAAGGTAACCATTAGAACTTGCGACTATGGAGAAACAAGTGATATTAAACGAAAAGCAATTTGAGTTAACCTTAAATAGACTTTGTTATCAATTAATTGAAAATCATAATGGATTTGAAGATACGGTATTAATTGGTTTACAGCCAAGAGGCATACACGTTTTGAATCGTTTGAGAATTAAATTAGAAGAGATATTAGGTCATAAGGTAGTTTGTGGTCAATTAGATATCACTTTTTACCGTGATGATTTTAGACGTAGGGAAAAACCAATTATTCCTAGCGTTACGAATATTGATTTCATCGTTGAGAATAAGCGTGTTGTTTTAATTGATGACGTTTTGTATACAGGTAGAACAATCCGTTCTGGAATTGATGCATTGATGGCTTATGGTCGTCCTTCAAGTGTGGAGTTGTTAGCTTTAGTCGACCGAAGATTTAGAAGGCAATTACCGATACAAGCGGATTATGTTGGCAAAACCATTGATACGTTAGCTACAGAGCGTGTTAACGTGGAGTGGAAAGAAATTGAAGGAGAAGATAAAGTAGTATTATTTACACAAGATAAATAAGCAATGGAGAATTTAAGTGTAGAACATTTAATTGGAATTAAAGATTTGACTGAAAATGATATTCAGTTAATTTTCAAAACAGCGGATAGTTTCAAAGAGATTATCAATCGTCCTATTAAAAAAGTACCTTCTCTTCGAGATATTACGATTGCCAATTTATTTTTTGAAAATTCTACTAGAACACGTTTATCTTTCGAATTAGCACAAAAAAGACTTTCAGCAGATGTAATTAACTTTAGTGCTTCTTCAAGTTCTGTAAAAAAAGGAGAAACGTTAATTGACACCGTAAATAATATTCTATCGATGAAGGTGGATATGGTGGTTATGCGTCATCCTAATCCAGGAGCTGCGAAGTTTTTATCTACAAAAGTGAAAGCGAAAATCATTAATGCAGGTGATGGTACTCACGAGCATCCTACACAGGCTTTATTAGATGCATTTTCAATTAGAGAGCGTTTAGGGGATGTAGCAGGAAAAAAAGTGGTGATTGTTGGTGATATTTTGCATTCACGTGTGGCACTTTCTAATATTTATTGCCTTCAA
>JBILUY010000114.1:0-8424 GCA_044370735.1 Crocinitomicaceae bacterium
TAGTTGTGACCGACGAAGGAAGTTTTTCAGCTTCCTCTATTTTAGCGTGTCATTTAAAGACGTTAGCGAAGGCAAAAATTGTTGGTCAAACAGCTGGAGGAAGTTTTTATGCAGGAAATGCAGGGACTTTGAAAGCAAAATTACCCTATACTGGATTTCATTTGTACGTGAATCCGAACACTTTTTACACCCATTTGACACTTGAAAATGGGGTAGACCCATCTAAAATTAAAAAGCCTGATTATGTTATTGAACCTATCAATCCAAAAATAAAAAAGTTGGATGCTTGGTATGTAAATAACTTAACAAGGTATTTTTAGGATTTTTGATGAGGTAAAATTCACAATCACTATAATATTAAAGGTTTTAGTAGTATATTTGAGCAGAAATTTAGTGTATGAGTTTTTTAGTTGAAGAATTTGACAAGTATACGGTAATAACGTCTAACGTAGAAAAACTAGACGCTTCTAATGCTTCTTTGTTAAAAGATGAACTAACTACGTTAAATAAAAAGGGTGTTAATACATTGGTTATTAATCTTTCATCAACTAAATATTGTGATTCTTCAGGTTTAAGTGCGATTTTAGTTGCTAATAGAATTTGTAAGGATACCAATGGAAAATTTGTTTTAAGTGGACTTCAACCTAACGTTCAAAAACTAATTTCAATTTCTCAATTAGACAAAGTTTTAACCATTACTTCTACAGTTTCAGAGGCAGTTGAAGTTTTGAGTGCATAATTAATGTCATTTTCTGTTACAATTTTAGGTTCAGGCGCTGCCTTACCGACGGCTCAACGAAATCCAACTTCTCAATACATTGAATGTAATAATCGTCATATTTTGATTGATTGTGGAGAAGGTACACAAATGCAAATTCGCAAAGCAGGTGTAAAACTTCAGAAAATCACTCATATTTTAATTTCTCATTTACACGGAGATCATTTTTTTGGTTTAGTGGGTTTGTTGAGTAGTATGCATTTACTCGGGAGAAATCAAGGGTTAACCATATATGGTCCAGAAGGATTGGAACAAATTATTCGTTTGCAATTAGAAGTTGGTGGTAGTAAATTGGATTTTTCGTTAGATTTTGTTCCCCTCTTTGGAAATGAAAATAAATTGTTGTTTGAGGATAAAATGATTGAAATTCATACTTTTCCACTTAAACATAAAATTCCAACGAATGGCTTTTTAATCAAAGAAAAGCAAAAAGAGAGAAGTATAATTGGAGATGAATTTAAAGCTTCAGGATTATCATTAATGGCAATTCCTTTTTTTCGAGCAGGGAAAAACTTTGTTGATGAAAATGGAGAGGAACATTTTTTCGAAGATTATACTTTTCCTGCAAAACCAGCAAAATCGTATGCTTTTTGTTCTGATACAAAATATACGGAAACAATCATCCCTTTTATATCAGAGGTAGATGTTTTGTATCACGAAGCCACATTTACTGAAAAAGAAATAGATAGAGCTAGAGCAACAATGCACTCAACTGCGAAACAAGCTGCGCAAATCGCTCAAAAAGCAAATGTTAAAAAATTACTAATTGGACATTTAAGCGCTCGTTTTGAAAACGATAAAAAGCATCTTGCAGAATCAAAAGAAATCTTTGATAATGTAATGGTTGTGAAAGATTTGGATGTGGTGGGGGTGTGATTTGTATATCCTTAATTCTGTCACCCTCCTCAATCCTCCCTCAAGGGAGGAAGTTTATTTCTCGTTTCCCTCTATGTAGTTTCAGAAATTATAGAAGTGACTAATTTCAGTTTCCCTCCTTGAGGAGGGATTAAGGGAGGTGACAAAAGATGCTGATTTAAATTATCATTTATTTATTCATTCTGTTTTAAACTTGTCACCTTCCTCAATCCTCCCTCAAGGGAGGAAGTTTAATTCTCGTTTCCCTCCTAGTGGTCACTGAACTTGTTGAATTGAGGGGGATTAAGTGAGGTGACTATTTTATCTGATTATTATGTTTTTATGATTTTTAACTATTATAATTGTGTTTTAAATTTAATTATTAACTATTATTATTTTGTTTAAAATATTTCGATTTTTGTTTTGTAACCCTTAAAATAATTGTTAATTTAGTGTTGTTAACTGTTATTTTGGTTTTGTGTTTTATCGATCTATTTTAAAAGAGTTAGAGAATTGGAGGGTTTCACCATTTAGAAAGCCTTTGATAATTCGTGGGGCGAGGCAAGTTGGTAAAACAACAGTTGTGAATACGTTCGGTCAACAATTTGAGCAATATATCTATTTGAATTTAGAGAAAAAAGCAGATAAGGAATTGTTCGATGAGAATTTAGATATTAATGAAATTGTAGATAGAATATTCTTAATCAAAGGAATGAAACGTTCTTTGATTCAAAATACCCTTTTGTTCATCGATGAAATTCAGGAGGCTGGATTTGTAGTAAACCTCTTGCGATATTTTAAAGAAGAAGTTTCAGAATTACCTGTGATTGCGGCAGGGAGTATGTTAGAAACGCTTTTGGGTAAAAATATTACATTTCCAGTTGGTCGTGTTGAATTTAAAGTGTTGAGACCATTTTCGTTTGTTGAGTTTTTAAATGCGATTGGAAGAGAAGATATAATAGAGCAATTAAATACCGTTCCGTTAAAATCTTTTGCGTTAGATGCTTGCTTAAAATTGTTTCATACATATGCTTTGGTAGGAGGAATGCCTGAAGTATTAAAAAAATACATAGAAACAAAAGATGTTACTGGTTTGGGAGATGTATTTGATGGTTTATTAAATTCCTATTTAACGGACGCCGAAAAATATGCTAAATCACAGAACCAGTTGCAATTGATACGCTATTGTATTCATCAAGTAATACCGAATGCTGGAAAAAGAATAACGTTTTCAAAATTTGGAAATTCAACCTATAGTTCGAATGATATCTCACAGGTTTTAAATGCGTTGCAAAAAACACATTTGATACATTTACTTTATCCCGTGATTGGATACGATTTGCCTCTGGAACAAGATTTCAAAAAGTCGCCAAAACTTCAGTTTTTAGATAGTGGAATAATTAATTATTTTGTTGGTTTACAAAAGGATATTGTTGGAACTAGAGATTTAAATACCATCTATGAAGGGAAGCTAATAGAACATTTGGTAGGGCAAGAATTGTTATCGATGCAAACATTAAGTTTAAGAAGTATTTATTTTTGGACACGTGAAAAAAATCAATCTCGAGCAGAAATCGATTTCGTTTATCCATTTGAAAGTGAGGTAGTACCAATTGAAGTAAAATCAGGACCTACTGGAAAATTAAAATCGCTGCATCTTTATATGGAAAACACAAAAGTGAATTATGCAATTCGTTTTTATGCAGGGAAAATCCAATTAGATACTTTATACACCAAAGAAGGGAAACGATTTTATTTGTTGAGTTTACCGTATTTTTTAGTTGGTAAAATAGAAGAGTATATACAATGGCTTAAAAGTCAGATAGAAACCACTGATAATTCATTTTCGGTTGAAGAACCATCAGCAGTATATCAACGTTTGAAACCAAAAAGACCAAAAGAGCAAATAGTTACTTCTTTGTATGAACTAACAGATACACACAAAGAAATTCTTCGTTTTTGTATGGAAGAACCCAAAAAAGGCAAAGAAATTATTGAAGGTTTGTTGGATTTATCTTATCAAACTAGAAATAAAACCATTTATTTAAAACCTTTGTTGGATCTTGGTTTGTTGTCATTTACTGATTTGAATTATCTAAAAAGTAAACAGCAAAAATATCAAACAACAAAAACTGGAATTGAATTAATTACTGAAAGACAATTATCTTTATTCTAAAATGATTAGTAGAGATTTGATTACCAAATCTCTACTAATTTTTCTTTTGGATTACGCATTGCATCGCCTTCTTTGATTTCAAAAGCGTCAAAAAACGCAGGGAAATTCATCAATGGACCATTTACTCGGTACATTCCAGGAGAGTGGGGATCGTTTGATAATCTGTTCTTTAATTCTTGTTCTGTAAAGTTTATTTTGTAAATCTGTGCCATTGCGATAAAGAAACGTTGTTCAGGAGTAAATCCAAAAAGTTTTTTACCTGATTTATATTCTTTCGTTTTTTTGTAAGCATTAAAAGCTAAAATAACCCCTCCTAAATCAGCGATGTTTTCACCCATTGTAAGTTGAGCATCAACACAATGTCCTTCAATAGGGCAGAAGTGCGTATAGGTTTCACCTAATTGTTTCGTTTTATCTTCAAACTTTGTTTTGTCTTTCTCGCTCCACCAATTATTGAAGCCGCCGTTTAAATCAAATTTTGCCCCCATATCGTCAAATCCGTGTGTAAGTTCGTGACCGATAATCATCCCTATACGACTATAATTAACAGCGTCTTCTGCGTTTTCATCGAAGAATGGAGCTTGCATAATACCTGCAGGGAATACGATTTCATTATTAAGTGGTTGGTAGTATGCGTTAATCATATGTGCGGGCATTTCCCATTTCGATTTATCTACCTCTTTCGAAAGTGATGCGATAGCGTGTTTAAACTCCCACATTTTGATTTTTTTAAGATTTTCGATGTAAGTGTTTGGGTTTAAATTTAAAGTGCTGAAATCTTCGTATTTTTCAGGGAAACCTAATTTTCTTTTAATAGCGTGAAGTTTTTTTCTTGCTTCGTTTTTGGTGCTGTCACTCATCCAAGACAACGTGTTTAATCGTTCATCGTAACTTTCGATGAGTAAATCAACCATTGTATTGATCTTCTTTTGTGCATTTTCAGAGTAGTATTTTTGAACAAAACATTGACCTAATAATTCTCCAATAGCCAAATTTGTTATTTCATTTACTGCTTTATCTGAAAGTGGTTTATCTGTTGATTTTCCGCTTAATGTGATTGAATAGAAAGAAAAATTGATTTTAGCGATATTGCTTGATAATTTGCTTGAATAATAAGAGCTTACTCTGCAGTAGATATAATCTTTGATTTCTTCTAGTGATGATGTTTCAATGATCGAATTTAGTTGCTTGAAATATTCTGGTTGACCAATTACAACAAACTCTAACGATGGAATGGAGATTTTAGAAAAATAATGATTGATATCAAAAGTGGTAAAGTCGCTTGCAAATTGTGAAAGTGTATATTTGTTATATGTTTTTTCTGGATCCCTTAATTCTGCAGGGTTCATCATTTGTTTAGCAAGTTTAGTTTCTAAATTAACAGCATTAGCAGCCATTTTTTGATTATTAGAAACGCTAAATGCAGAAAGCAATGTTTCAAGATAGTTTTGGTATTTGCTTAAAAGAGCTTTTTTATTTTCTTGGATGTAAAATTGATTGTTTGGTAATCCTAATCCTGCTTGGTTGATATAAAGACTGTTTTTAGTGATGTTTTTAAGGTCTTGTTGTACATCTACCGAAAAGAAAAGATTAATTCCTTGTTGCTGAAAATAAGCAATCACCTCACTCAATTGTTGTTTGTTTTGAATAGATTGAATTTTTTCTAAGTCGTTTTGAATAGGAGAGATGTTGAGTGAATTTCTATAGGTTGTATCCATAAAGGATGCGTAATAGTTGCCAATAATCGCTTCGTTGAATGTTTTTGGTGCTTTTTTTGCATTTTCTAGTACTGCGATTAGTTTCGTTTTATTCGCATTGTCTAATTCGTTCATACTTCCCCAACGAGATTCGCTTGAGGGAACAGGGTTGTTTTTTAACCATCTACCATTACAATATTTATAGAAATCATCTTGTGGACGAATGTTTTTATCCATAAATGAGGTGTCGATACTAATTTTTTGAGCGGATAAAGAAGTAGTGATTCCAGCGATAAGTAATGTAGATAGTATTTTTTTCATTTTAATCTTTAATTAAGTGTCATTTCAACATAGTCCCAGTCATACTCTTTGTATTCTTTTATGGAACTAAAATGATAGTTTTTATAGAATTGCTCTAAATATTTTAAAGCGTCAATTTTAATTTTTTCTTTATTGTTATTTTCTTGATTGTAAATAAATTCAATAGACTTACTTAAAATATTACTTGCAATCTTTTTTCGTCTAAAATTTTCGTTTACCACCAATCTTCCGATAGACCATTCTTTATGAACTATTCCTTTAGGTATAATTCGAGATGTTCCAATGATTTCGTTTTCTTTATTTTTTACTGATAGATGAAAACAAAACGGATCAATTCCATCCACTTCGGGGTAAGGACAATTTTGTTCTATAACAAAAACCTCAACCCGAAGTTTAAGAAGGTTATGATATTCTAACGTCGTTAAATCGTTAAAATGCTTTATTTCGTAGGTTATATTCACAAATCACGTTTGGATATTTCCAACATTATATGGTTTTTCAGCTTTTTTATGATTAGCCATTTCGATCCCCATCGAGATTACTTTGCGTGTTTCTTCAGGCTTGATAATTCCGTCAACCCAAAGTCTGGCAGCAGCGTAATACGGAGAAATTTGTTCATCATAACGTGCTTTGATGGTGTTGTATATTTCGTCTTCTCTTTCTTTTGTAATTTCCTCTCCTCTAGCTTTTAGGGTTGCAACTTCAATTTGTAATAAGGTTTTAGCAGCAGCGGCACCACTCATTACTGCAATTTCAGCGGTTGGCCAAGCAACAATTAATCTTGGATCGTAAGCTTTACCACACATAGCGTAATTTCCTGCACCATATGAGTTTCCGATTATGATTGAGAATTTAGGAACTACAGAATTCGCCATAGCGTTTACCATTTTCGCTCCGTCTTTGATAATTCCTGCGTGTTCTGATTTTGAACCAACCATAAATCCTGTAACGTCAGTTAAGAAAACTAGCGGAATGTTTTTTTGATTACAATTCATTATGAAACGAGCAGCTTTATCAGCTGACTCATTGTAGATTACACCTCCAATTTGAATTTCTCCTTTTTTGTTTTTGATAACCTCACGTTGATTTGCAACAATTCCAACGCTCCATCCATCTACACGAGCATATCCACAGATGATTGTTTTACCATAATCAGCTTTATATTCTGTAAAATCGCAATCATCTACTAACCAATCGATCACTTTTTTCATATCGTATGGTTTAGAACGTTCTACAGGAATTACTCCGTGCACGTCTTTTAAGGCTATTTTAGATGGTAAAGGTTCGCTTCTGTCAAAGCCAGCAGTTTCTGTTTGACCAACTTTATCAACTAATTTTCTGATAGTTGCTAAACAGTCCTCATCATTTTCAGTTTTGTAATCACAAACTCCTGAAATTTCAGTATGGGTAGTAGCGCCTCCTAATGTTTCATTATCAATGGATTCACCTATAGCAGCTTTCACAAGGTATGAACCTGCTAAAAATATTGTCCCCGTTTTATTTACAATCAGCGATTCGTCAGACATAATAGGTAAGTAAGCACCTCCTGCAACACAACTCCCCATCACAGCGGCAATTTGAAGAATGCCTTGTGAACTCATTTGAGCATTGTTTCTGAAAATTCTTCCAAAATGTTCTTTATCTGGGAAAATTTCGTCTTGCATAGGTAGGTAAACACCTGCAGAGTCAACTAAATAGATGATAGGCAAACGGTTTTCCATCGCAATTTCTTGCGCTCGAAGGTTCTTTTTACCTGTAATCGGGAACCAAGCGCCTGCTTTAACGGTTGCGTCATTTGCAACTACGATACATTGTTTATTATGGATATAACCAATTACTACCACAACTCCACCAGAGGGACAACCTCCGTGTTCTTTGTACATATCATAGCCTGCAAGTGCACCAATTTCAAGTCTTTCAGAATCTTTATCTAAAAGTAAATCAATACGTTCTCTTGCAGTTAATTTTCCTTTTTCGTGATGAGCTGCGATGCGTTTTTCACCTCCGCCTTTATATATTTTTTGAAGTTCACTCTCAAGTCGTGAAATTTTCAATCGCATTTGGTCTTCATTGATGTTGAATTCCAATTCTTTAGGATCAATTGCCATAATAGATAATTTGTACTCAAATTTATAAAAATTACCTTTTGACAATTGAAAAATGTAAGGTTTATTTCTTTTTAATTTCTCTTAAAAAATCTGCAAGTAAACCACCTAATACCATTCCGTATATTGAACTATTTAAAGGTTTGGAAGTAATTGCGCAAGTGCCTGAAGCGCAACCTATAAAATGATAATATAGATATCCTCCAACGCCTCCAAGAACAATTCCAATGAAAAGTATTAGGTGTTTTTTTAAAAATGATATCATTTTTTACGATTTGTTTTTATTCCAAAAGGTAAGTATAAAGGGCAAAACTTAATTAAGCTGGTTAATAAAAATACTGCCGAAAGTATAACTAGAATTAATCCAAATGTACCAGTTACCACTTTTCCTAAATACAATCCTGTCATTAAAATGGCTAAAATTAAACGGATGATTCTATCCGTAGTTCCCATATTTTGCTTCATATTTTGGTTTTTTATTAGTAAATTAAT
>JBILUY010000159.1:0-6000 GCA_044370735.1 Crocinitomicaceae bacterium
CAAAAGTACCTTTAGGCATACCCGCAATTTCACCAGGGATTAACTGACCAGGAATAACAGCATTGTACTTATAGTCTGCTGAATAAAACAATTTTGGCAACAATGCAGTTTCATAAGCTAACACTTGTTTAGAAGTAATTGCTACGTCTAATTTTGCATTTCTAATAACTGGGTTTGCTGTGTCGGCCATTTTTAAACATTTGTCTAAATCAAAGGTTTGAGTTCTCCCGACAAAAGAACTTAACAACAACATACTTCCGATGACTATTTTCTTTTTCATAATCATTTGTTTTTATTTATTACTAGGAAATAGATAGTTAATCACCATTTCCGTTACGTACTGTTTATGTATTTTCAGGTAATCCTGATATTGCACATCTGTCACTGAATGAACAGTTTGTATCATTGGTTTTGCTAAAAATGGAAAATGACAATTAGACATAATCAATAACATAATATTGACAAAATCAATTTTTCGCATTTCTCCATTAGATTGTGCTTCTGATACTTGTTTGTGAATATTTGCTTTTTCAATTTCGTTCTCAAAATCGAGGCACTGAAAGAAATTTTGATCTTTTTTGCTCAACTCTCCGATGATAAATCCTGGAATTTCAGGATGACGAGATAATAAATCGAATTCATTTTCAATCATAATTCTCGTTTTTTGCTCCAAGGATAATTCGCTTTTAAACACCTCAAAAATCGAATGAGCAAATTCTTTCATAATAGAAGAAACTACCAAATGGAATAAATTTTCTTTGCTCTTGAAATAATAATTCACGAGTGCAACATTCATTCCTGCTTCTTTCGCAATCTCTCTTGAGGAACAACCATTGAACCCTTTTTCAACGAAAATACGTCGAGCAGCCTCCAAAATCTTCACCTCTGCTGAATGGTCTTTTTCCATGATTATTCAATTTATAAAACAAAAATATTCAATTTTTAAACAAGTGTTTAAATTTTGAGTGATTTTTTGATTAAAAATTATTAAAATATTTAATATTAAATAGTTAAGAGTTAATCATTAAATCCTCCCCCTCAATCCCCCTAACTTCGACAGGCTCAGTTACCTTAAATTGGGAAACAATATGCACAAAAAAAGGTGGCAAAAAGCCACCTTTCAAACAATCATTTAAAAATCAGATTTATAAATCAAACTTAATTCCTTGTGCTAATGGAACAGTGTCAGAATAGTTGATCGTATTTGTTTGTCTTCTCATATATACTTTCCAAGCATCTGATCCAGACTCACGACCTCCACCAGTTTCTTTCTCACCACCAAATGCACCACCGATTTCAGCACCAGAAGTACCAATGTTTACGTTTGCAATACCACAATCAGAACCAGCAGCTGATAAAAACGCTTCTGCTTCTTTCAAGTTGTTAGTCATAATTGCAGACGATAATCCTTGTGGAACTCCATTTTGAATATCAATTGCGTTTTCTACACTTCCTGAATATTTCATTAAATATAAAATCGGTGCAAATGTTTCGTGTTGAACAATTTTGAAATCGTTTTTCGCTTCAGCAATAGCAGGTTTCACATAACATCCAGATTCATATCCTTCTCCTGAAAGTACACCTCCTTCAACTAATAATTTACCACCTTCTGCAACCACTTGCTTCAATGCATTTTCGTAAGCTGCCACTGCATCTTTATCGATTAATGGACCAACGTGGTTTGCTGTATCTAAAGGATTACCAATTTTTAATTGTCCATAAGCCTTCACGATAGCGTCACGCACTGTATCATATACATCTTCGTGTATAATTAATCTTCTTGTAGAAGTACATCTTTGCCCAGCTGTACCCACAGCACCAAAAACAGCACCAGGAACAACTACTTTCAAGTCAGCAGTTGGCGTGATGATGATTGCATTATTACCTCCTAATTCTAACAAAGATTTACCTAAACGTGCTCCAACAACCTCACCTACAGATTTACCCATACGTGTTGAACCAGTTGCAGAAATTAAAGGAACGCGAGTATCAGCAGTTAATTTTTTACCGATTTCAGCGCCACCAATTACTAAACAAGATACTCCTTCAGGAACATCATTATCTGTAAATACTTCTTCTGTTATTTTTTGACAAGCAATCGCAGTCAATGGAGTTTTTTCAGATGGTTTCCATACACATACGTCACCACACACCCAAGCCAATGCAGAATTCCAATTCCAAACAGCCACAGGGAAGTTAAACGCAGAAATAATTCCTACTAAACCAAGTGGGTGGTATTGTTCGTACATTCTGTGTTCAGGACGTTCAGAGTGCATAGTTAAACCATATAATTGACGAGAAAGACCTACTGCGAAATCACAGATGTCGATCATTTCTTGAACTTCACCCAAGCCTTCTTGTAATGATTTCCCCATTTCGTAAGAAACCAATTTACCTAGAGGCTCTTTATACTCTCTTAATTTCACTGCCAATTGACGAACTACTTCTCCTCTTTTAGGAGCAGGAATTTGTCTCCATTGTTTAAAAGCATCTTGCGCTTTTGCAATTACTTTTTCATATTCTTCTTCTGTAGCAGCAGTCACAGAAGCGATTAATTTACCATCTACTGGAGAATACGAATGAATTGTTTCCCCTTGAGTTTGGTACCAAAAACTACCTGTTGATGCACCACTATTTGTAGTTTCAATTCCTAATTGTTCTAATATTTCTTGGATTTCAACTCCAGCCAAAACTTCTGACATAATTTATTTTTTAGATGTATAACAAAGTTACAAGTTTATATACGGATAGAAAAATTTCTATTGAGGAAATTCTCCTGTTTCTTTTTGCTTTTCGATTTCTTTATCTACTGTTTCTAATTCAGTAAAAAATTCTTCTCCAAACGCTCTTACTATAGGTTCTTTTAAGAATTTATATACTTTCACATTCAATTGTTCTCCGCAAGCACAAGCAGGTTTACAAATGTTCCACTCATTGTAATTTAACGCAGTAAAATCATTGTACTTTTTTACTCTGATTGGATACAAATGACACGAAATTGGTTTTTTAAACTCTGTTACCCCAGCCTTGTGAGCTTGTTCGATAGCACACAAAGCGGTTCCTTTATCATCAAATGTTACAAAAGCACATTCTTTGTCATTCACCAAAGTAGAAACGGGTTCGTTGTCCCAATCCATATAAAAAACGCCTGTTTCTTCCACGGCTTCAATTCCTTCAGGACGCATAAAAGGTTTGATTTTTTCCAAATCATCTTCCATTATGGAAACTTCTTCAAAGGTCAAAGGAGCACCTGAATCACCTTCAATACAACACGCCCCTTTACACGCTGTTAAATGACAGACAAATTTCTTTTCGAATAAATCTATGGAAACAACCTTATCTTGAATTTCTAATAACATACTTTTCTTCGAAATTAAATTTCTATCCTTATTGAATATCTTTCAACATCTGCTCCATCGTCTCAAATGTATAATCAGCAAGAATTAATTTTGGATTAACGTGATGTGTTTTTTCAGGAATACAAACCACTTGCATACGTGCTGCTTTCCCAGAAATCACACCATTAATACTATCTTCTATCACCAAACATTTAGAAAAATTAACTCCCAAACGATCTGCAGCAGTCATATAAACAGCTGGGTGGGGTTTTCCATAATCTTCTTCTTCCGCGGTATGTATAACATCAAAATATTCAGTGATTTCACAAGCATACAATACAGTATCGACAAGAATTCTATAAGAAGAAGTTGCCAAACCAATTTTAAGTCCCTTCTCTTTCAAATATTGTAATGTTTCCACAACACCAACTAAAGGTTTAACCGCAACAGATAAAAACTCCACCATTTTTTGAATTATCATCTGTTCCACTTCGTGTTCTGTTTCATTTTCCCACGGAGCCACTTTATACCAATAACTTACAACCTCATCAATACGGAGGCCAACCGTTTTTTGAAAATCCTCACGAGTTAGCATACATCCAACACTGTGAAACGCTTGTTCCATTGCTATTTTCCAGATAGGTTCAGAATCTATCAAAACCCCATCCATATCGAAGATTACTGCTTCGAATTGGTTAATGTTTAATTTTGGTTGCATCAATTGTTAGTTTATAAAGATATCCTCCACCCAAAATTTTAGTGGATTCATCGGTTAGGTAAATTTCGCGATTATTTTTTACAACAACCGCTTCTTTTTGTGAATATGGCTTAAGAAAAAACTGATTTTCAAAATTTAACTTTTGATTGTCTATTTGATAAACAAGCAATCTATTGTAAGTCAATAAATACAATTTCTCTTTATAGATATCTATCGCAGTGATTGCATCTTGCATAAATCCGTGTTTTCCAATAAACAACTGTGTTTTTCTCTTTAATTTATAAACGCCTGATTTTGTAGGTAATTTATAAATATAGGCAATTCCATCAAAAGGAACCGTTCTGCATTTTGTAACTATCCATAAAGAATCGTTGTGATAGGCTATTCCTTCTGCATCAAAATTTAATTCTTCATCTTTAGGAGGGAAATCGGTTTGTTCTGAATAAATTATTTCAATTGCTTCAGCCAAAATAGAACTTACTTTGAGCAAATTTTCTCCTTTAATCTTATAAATTTTCAAGTCTTTACGCTGATTTGAATTGTTGCCAATATCAGCTATGTAAAAATTGCCTTTATCGTCTTTTGTTATATCCTCCCAATCTAGATTTTTTGCATTTTGAATCAATACTTGATGCACTAATTTTCCTTTCAAATTAAGGAAGTACAATATTGGTTTGTCTCCACTATCATTGTGTGTTATCAATAAAGTATCATTATAAATAACCAAACCAGATGATTCCGTAATTTCAGCAGAAATCTTTCCTAATTTTTGTGTTTTCTGTCCGTATAAACTAAAAACACTAATCAAAAAAATGAAATGTAAAATATGTTTCTTCACAATGATAAAGGAATTATTCTTCAATTTCATTATCTCTAAAAGCAGAAGGAATAAGTGCTGGTAGAATTTTCAATACGATAGGCATCAAAATTGCTCCTCCAGGCAACATAAAAATAGCAATAGCTGGCATCGTTTTAACTATGTCCATAAATTGCGTTTTTACACGTTCTTTTTCCTCTTTCGTTAAATCTTCTTTGGTTGACTTTTTGATTAGTTGCATCAATTCTTTACTCTGTTTAATCTCTGCAACCAACTTGTCTTTATTACGACCTAAAATCTTAATCCAACGCTTCGAAATATTATCGTAAATATGTTCAACGGTACTTCTATTCTTTAAGAATGCTATTTTATCGGCGTGTGAAACAACAAATTGCTCAATCGAAACGATCGTTTCATTTAGTTCCTCTCTAGGTATGTGCAAGAAATCACAGAAACGATATAAAAATTCTTTTTCTTGAGAAATAGCATCGTGATTGGAATATAAAGTAAGAACTGAAATATCAATTAAAAAACGCTTAAACAACCAGATGTGAGAGAAAAGAGCTGACAAATCAGTAAATGTTGCTCCGTTTTTGAAATAATGTAACGCTAATTTTTTTCGAGATTCTGAAAGATTTGCAGAAGCTAAAAACACATCAAACATTACACGTTCAGACTGTTGCATTTCACCATCCGAAAAAGCAGAAATGACAATCGTTTTAAGAACATCCAATGCTAATTCTTCAAAATTTGAATCAACAATAGTTTTCTTCGTTTTTATAAACTCGTGATAAAGAATAACGTCTAAATAAACAAAAGAATTATTTAAATAATTAACCCAAAGAGCATTATCAATAAAGTTTTGTTTAATATCAATACGTTTATCAAGGATATATTCTAATTTTTCTTCCTGTGTTTCTTTTAAAAAGAAAGAAGTGAGTTTATGTAGAGTTGGATACGAATGTTTTCCATAAAAATCATTCAACGATTGGATAAATCCATCAAAATCATTGAGTACATCTCCCCCATTTAACACAAAAATAAAGAGCTGAGATTCAAATAAAAGTAACTTAAGTTTTTCTTCAGTTGTCCAATTATGTTCTTCCTTTAATTTTAACTGATTTAAA
>JBILUY010000161.1:0-5988 GCA_044370735.1 Crocinitomicaceae bacterium
CAATTTGGTAGCCTTTGTTATTTAGTTTATACTGTAGTTTACAATTTACAATGAAAAAGCAGCTTTAACTTTATCTACGAAATCTAATTTTTCCCAAGTAAATAATTCTACTTCTCTTTCAACTACTTCACCTGCTGGGCTTACGAAACGTTTAGTAACAGTTTCATTTTTTCTACCCATGTGACCATAAGCAGCAGTTTCAGAATACATAGGGTTACGTAATTTTAAACGTTGCTCAATTGCATAAGGACGTAAATCAAAAATTCCTTCTACGATTTTTGCAATTTCACCATCTGTTTTGTTTACTTTCGCTGTTCCATAAGTGTTAATGTATAAACCACATGGTTTAGCAACACCAATAGCATAAGAAACCTGAACTAGAACTTCGTCACATAATCCAGCTGCAACTAAATTTTTAGCGATATGTCTTGTTGCATATGCAGCAGAACGGTCAACTTTAGATGGATCTTTTCCTGAAAAAGCACCACCACCGTGAGCACCTTTACCACCGTAAGTATCAACGATAATCTTACGACCAGTCAAACCTGTATCTCCGTGAGGACCACCGATAACAAATTTTCCAGTTGGGTTAATATGATACTGAATTTCATTCGTAAATAAATTTTGTAATTCAGGTCTCAATTTAGCTTTAACTCTAGGGATAACTATGTTAATAATATCTTGTTTGATTTTATCTAACATTGCTGCTTCAGAACCAAAATCATCGTGTTGTGTTGAAACCACAATACTATCAATTCTTTGAGGAACATTGTCGTCAGAATATTCAATAGTTACTTGAGATTTTGCATCTGGTCTTAAGTACCCTATTAATTCAGGCTCATTATTACGGATGTAAGATAATTCTTGTAAAATTTTATGAGCTAAATCTAATGCCAATGGCATGTAGTTTTCAGTTTCTTTAGTAGCATAACCAAACATCATACCTTGGTCGCCAGCACCTTGAGCATTAGCTTTTGCTTCAAAATCGTCAATTGAAACAGCTCTATCAACACCTTGATTGATGTCAGCAGATTGATCATGAATTGCTGAAAGAATACCACAAGAATCAGCTTCAAACATATACTCTGACTTTGTGTAACCAATTTTCTTGATTACTTCACGAGCAATAGATTGAACATCTAAATAAGTTTTAGTTTTAACCTCTCCAGCTAAAACTACTTGACCAGTTGTAACTAATGTTTCACATGCTACTTTAGAAGTAGGGTCAAAAGCCATGAAATGGTCAATTAACGCATCTGAAATTTGATCAGCTACTTTATCTGGATGCCCTTCAGAAACAGATTCTGATGTAAACAAATATGACATAGTTTGGTATTTAAAATTTTAATTGGCACGAAAATAATAAAAAAATCCTTGGAAATATCATTCAAAAGAGATTTTGAACATAGATTTATGTTGTAATTTTGCTAAAAAAATAAGTTATGCAAGTTCCTGTAAATGTATATGCCGAAATGACACCGAATCCTTCTACGATGAAGTTCGTTGCAAACAAATATCTCATGTTAACCGGTGAATCCGTTGAATTCACTTCTGGCGCTGAAGCAAAAGGTTATTCACCTATGGCTGAAGAATTGTTTAAATTCCCTTTTGTTCGTAATGTTTTTATTGCTAGTAATTTTGTTACCATTACGAAAACAGATAACATTCCTTGGGATTTTATCACGATGGATTTACGAGAATTTGTGAAAAATTGGATTGCAGAATCAAAAGATATTTTAATTCAAATGCCTGCTCCTAAACCTGCTCCTTCTAAAGACGACCAACCTAAAAAAGAATATGCAGTTTCTGAGTATGATGATGCTATTCGTGGTTTGTTAGATGAATATGTTCGTCCAGCTGTTGAATCTGATGGTGGTGCGATTGAATTTAGAGGATTTGAAAGTGGAACAGTTACTGTTTTATTAAAAGGTGCTTGTGCAGGATGTCCTTCTTCTACAGCTACGTTAAAAGGAGGGATAGAAAATCTATTAAAACAACATTTGCCTGAAGTTCAAGAGGTAGTTGCTGAGAATGAGTAGTATAAAATGAATTCATTTGATCCCCTATGAGTTTTTACTTTTAGGGGATTTTTTGTGTTATACGTTTATTATGTCGCAAATTGAAATGGTAAATTCAATAAATACTCAATTTTTTCTCCATCATAGATTGCTGGTGTAAATTGCTTCAAGTATTTAAGAACTCTATTAATTTCTCTTTCTATCGACCTAGGGACATCTGTTAATAATTTTATCTGTTTTACTTTACCTTCTTTGTCTATTTCTATTTCAACTTCAACATAATAGTTTGAATTACTTATTTGATCAGGGTATTTCATTTCTTTAGAAATCAATTCATATAATTTTTCAAAACCTCCTGGATATTCTGGTTCTACTAAAAATTCAAAAAATGGTATTTCATTACCTAAAGTGTCAAAGCATTTTTTTGAAGTTCTCTCGCTTAGTTGATTGTAAATTTCTAGTCTTTTTAATTTACCATTTTGATAAAAAACTTGAAAGGTATCAACCAGTTTATTAGACTTGTATTTTTTTAGAATATATATTTCTCCAGTTTCATAAAATTCTTTTTTTATTTGTTCCTCAGAACTAGTAAAATATTCTGTTATGTTTTCAATTTTGCCATTTTCAAAATATCTAGTGTGTTTTCCAATTAATTTTCCATTATTGTAGTAATATAGACCTTTTATTTTTCCAGATTCAAAATAAGATTCTGAAATACTATCTATTTCATCATTGTTATAGTATTTTTTAGATGAAATTTGATTGTTTTCATAATAACTAAGGAATTCACCATTTTTTTTACCTTCAAAATAGTTTTCAGAAGATTTTAAATTACCATTAGGGTAGAAGTATTCAAATTTTCCATGTTTTAATTCAAGTTTCTTTCTTAATAAATAACAACCGGACATTAAAAGTTGATTCTTACTATTGAATTCTTGAACTTTAAATAATTTATGATCTAATTCAGTTTTTGTTCTATAAGTTTCTGCTATCTCTTTTTTTGTGAAATTCCAGTCTTCATCATAATAAAGTGTGTCTTGTGAAAAGCAAATAGAACTAAAGATTAGTAATAGGATTAATAAACTATTTTTCATTTATATATTTTTCTTGCAAATATATTATTTTAAAATAATTACCTTTACATCGATTTACGGTATCACTCTGTGAAGTAAAAGGGAATCTGGTGAGAATCCAGAACTGTTTCTGCAGCTGTATGTTCTGTTAAATTAACTTCAAAACACCACTGTTTCGATGACGTCTAGTAATGGGAAGGGGAAGTTAAGTTGGAACAAGTCAGAATACCTGCCTAAGTCATTTTAATGAAGACTTCAGAATAAAGTCGGAATTACTGATTTTGACCTTTTGGTCACCAAGGTAACTCGTCCTTATGTGGGATTTCCCCCTGATTTCTTCTTTTTATTTATTATTCATTAAAAAAATTAAGTAAAATGAAGAAAAAAAACACGTTAGTAAAAAACATTCGTTTGGTGCTTGCAGCATCTGTATTTGCAACAGCTTTAGTAAGTTGTAAAAAAGAAGAAGTTACGAAAGTAACTGAGACATTAGATAATTCAATTAGTGTTGTCGATTTCGAAGATTTGTCTGTCGGAGCTTCTGGATATGTTGATAGTGTTGGTGTTACTAATCAATTTGATACTAAAAACTTTATTTTTCAGTCTGTATACAGTGGCTATTTTTCAAAAGGATTTGCCATCTCTACAAAAACAGATACAACTACAGCAGGTTACTTAAATACTTATTCTGCTTACGCTGGAATTGGTAGTGGTAACAGTAAAACTTTTGTTATCGGATCAAATGGAGCTAAAATAACTTGTCCTGCTAAAAAACCTGCCTTTACTACGGTTGATATTACAAACACGACTTATGCAGGGTTATCTATGAAAAATGGGGATAATTTTGCGAAGAAATTTTCTAAAGGAGATTTTTTCAAATTGGTAATTAAAGGTTATTCTGTTGGTGCAATAAAAGACTCTGTGGTAGTATACTTAGCTGATTTTAGATCTGAAAAAACAGAAGAACATTTTATTCAAAAATCTTGGAAAACAGTTGATATTTCTAAGTTAAGTAATGCAGATTCATTAATTTTCAATTTGTCTTCTTCTGATAATGGACAATATGGAATGAACACTCCGGCTTATTTTGCAATTGATAATTTAAAGGCTAAATACTAATCTTAAATTGTTAATGTGAAACATCTCATACTTTGTGTGGGAATGGCTCTTTGTATTTTTAATTTAGCTAATGGTCAAACGACTAAAGAGTTAAAAGAAGTTGTAGTTCAGCAGATTAAAGATACTTTTTCAGTAAATGCGTTAGATCAACATTTTACTAAAAAAGAATTACAAGCTATTCCATTAGAAGATGTTGGAGTAATAACTCAAAAAATTGCTGGAATATCCCTGAAAAATTATGGTGGCCTCGGAGGTCTCAAAACCATATCTTTTCGGGGGATTTCTGGTAATCATACAGTTGTTTTACTCAACGAATTCGCTTTAAACAACCAACAAATGGGACAGGTTGATTTAGGAAGCATTCAGACTGAAAATGTTGAAAATATTCGTTTTTCGACAATTTCAAAATCTGATTTTATCTATCCAATTTCAGCACTAGTTTCAGCGAATGTTTTGGCTATACAAACATTCGAAAATTCATTTGTTGGTAAAAACAATCAATTGCGTTTTTCTTTTAAAATGGGTTCTTTTAATCAATTTGATAATTATTTGTCAATAAAAAAAATAACGAATAATAAATTATACTCTATATACGGTAAACATAGAAGTTTTGATGGGAAATATCCGTTTACTTATTTGAATGGAACAAATGTCATCGAAGGCAATCGAAATAATAATGATTTAACAGAATGGAATGCTGGGGCACACTTTGCTATTTTAAAAGAAAATATTCGTTGGAATATGGCTTATCATTTTTATCAATCTGATAAAGGATTACCAGGTGCTGTGATATTTTACAATGATTTAGCTTCACAAAGGTTGAATTCTCAGAATCATTTTGTGAATATTGAACGTATTGAGTGTAAAGAACAATTTAACTCTAAACTTTATACCTCTTTTCAATCAAATCAAATTAAATATATAGATCCAAGTTACTTAAATATGCAAGGAGAACTGAAACAAAATTATCTTAATAATTCGTTTGTTTTGGGGGATGTTTTTACTAAAAAGCATTCAGATACTTCTTATAACTATTTCGGAGGCGTAGAATATCAATTACATTTTTTGAAAACTGAAAACACTACGATTTCATATTTACCTATTAGGAATGTTGGGATATTTGTTTTGGGTATTAATCTAAATAAAAAACGATTTAATTATCAATTTCAATTCAATAATCATCAGGTTGTAACTTCTCAAGGTCAGTCAAATACCTATCAATCATTTTTTACTGGAAACCTTTATATTCAAAAAAACACACCTATACGTAATACATCCATTCCTCATCTTCAACTAAAACGAACAATGAGGATTCCCACTTTTGGTGAGTTATTTATAAATACTATATATGCAAAAGAAATAAAACCAGAAGTTGTTAACCAAATTGATTTAGGGTCTTCTATTTTTTTGAGGAATTACAAAATTGGTGTGGACCTATATCTGAATGTAATTGAAAATAAAATAGTTGCAATCCCAACAAAAAATCTTTTTTTATGGTCCGTTCAAAACCTTGGAAAAGTATTTTCTAAAGGATTAGATGTTACATTGGAACGTACTTTTTTTAACGAAAGTAAGACTAATCTTAGTTTGAAAGTGAATTATTCCTATCAATCGGTTTTAGATTATTCAAGTAAAAATAGCGCATCCTATAAACAACAGGTAGCTTATATACCCCAACATACTTCAACTTTAGATTTGAATTTGGAAATGAATAAAAGAGTTTCATTTCATTGGAGTACAACTTTATTGTCAAATAGATATTCATTGAATGAAAACAC
>JBILUY010000030.1:0-19459 GCA_044370735.1 Crocinitomicaceae bacterium
TTTCTGAATAATTTGTATCAGTTTGAAAATAGATTTGATTGTTGGTTAGATCATATATAGTTAGTTGTAATGATGAGGTATCATCATCTCCAACATTATAATGAGCAATGCCTATATCCTCTATTAAGACCTTTCCATTATTATTAAAAATAATTTGATATGAAAACGTTTTATCAAGTTTTTGATTAAATGAATAACTTACTGCACTTAATGGGATTAAGTCAATATGAGCTTTAGCATTAGAAGCAGAAAAAATAAATAATATGATAATAAAAACGTTTCTAATCATCTTAATACGTTCACATGTCCTGTTTTTACGTGTTTAAATTCTTGAATCTTTTCTTTAAATTCTAGTTTCCAAATATAGGTATCATTTTGCACAACTTTATCTCCATAGGTTCCGTCCCAACCAATTTTTGGATTGTGGGATTCAAAAATTAGCTCACCCCAACGATTATAAATATAGAATGAATAATGTTGCGGATCATAACCAGATGTAAAAATAGGTTGAAACACATTATTTAATTCATCTCCATTTGGTGTAAAAGTATTTGGAATAAAATAAATTACTGGTTCAGGCATAAATATAGATCTTGTTACTGTTGAGCTACAGTAATTATTTTCCATATTCGATGCTGTTAATTCTATTAAATATTCTCCTGGTATTTCTGGAAATTTATGTTTTGGATTTTTGTATGTAGAATGTGAACCATCACCAAAATTCCAAAATAAATACTTTCCATTGGTATATGATTGAAATTGAATTTCTGGATTGTAAAAGTCAATTTCAATATCACTTTGAGTGAAATCAACATAGGAAGGCTTAGCAATTATATGAATATAATCTTCCAATGTTTCTGAAACTTTACAGTTGCCTAAGGTTGAGGTTAATTTAATAGTGAAATCCCCATCATTAGGATAAACATACATTAAAGTATCACCTGTTTTTGTAACACCATTACCTAAATCCCAAGTATAATTAATTGTTTTTATTGGTTTATTAACAACTAAAAATAAAGTGTCATCAATACATAATACAGGATTAATTGCATGAAATGTGCTATCAGGAATTGGGTTGACAAAGATTACTTTTGATTTAGTACTTGGGCATTTTCTTGGTGGATTAATCGTTTTTGTAGAATATGTAACCACAACTTTATACTCTTGATCAGGTTTTGACTTCGTTGGATCGAATAATCCAGTATAAGGATTTTGGATACTTGTATTATCGTCACTACTCCATGTTCCTCCTTGTATATTTGGATTTGGCAGAAAGAAAGGGGAGTCATTCACGCATTTTGGATTTACATCACTATACTGGATGTTGTCAACAAGGTTAATAAATGCATCAATATCCTTTGATTTAACACATTGATTATTATCAGTTATTTTCAGTGTATATTTTCCTTGAGCACCAACTGAAACTTGATTTATTGTTGGGTTTAAATTTGTTGAAGAAAATCCATTTGGTCCTACCCAATCAGAATTTAATACTCCAATTGTAGAAGTATTATTAGATAAATTAACATTGAATGAAAGGTCTTGTTGTTCACATGGGTCATTAACCGATATTGTAAAATCCGGTAGGCTGTTAACTATAACTTTTACAGTATCTGAGTTTTTACAACCTTTAGAGTCTGTACCTACTACAATATAATCTTTAGTAATTGTTGGAGAAAATGAAACATTGTTTGTTATTTGATTATCCCATTGATAACTATCAGCTCCGGAAGCTTGCAATGATAAAGATGAACCAATACAAATTGATTTGTCATTACCTGCTGATACATTTGGTAGTAAATTTATTTTAACTGTTATATTCTCTATTTTTTTACAACCATTAGCATCAGTGACTTCTACTGTATATGTTCCATCATCAATTGATGAAGCCTTAGCAACTGCTTGTAATTTTGTATCTGAAGTAGAAGTGTTTGTATACCCATTAGGACCATTCCAAATTACATTTGTCGCAGTTGAAAAATGGGCTTGAAGGTAAAGTGGATCATTTTCACATTGGGATGTTGCAGTAGGAGTAAATACAGGAAGTGAATTGACAGTAACTTTAACTGTATCATTGTTTTTACAACCATTTACATCCGTTCCAGTTACTATATAGTCTAATGTTGTATTAGGAGAGAAGGCAATATTGTCAATCACTCCATTGTTCCAGGTAAAAGTTTGTGCTCCTGCCCCAATTAAAGTAATATTATCACCGATACAAATTGCTTTATCTAAACCAGCTGAAACGGTAGGTAGCGTGTTAACAGTCACAACTATATCATCTGTGTTTTTACAACCTTTCACATCTGTACCAGTAACAGTGTAGGTAAGCGTAGAGGTAGGAGAAAAAGGTGTATTATCCGTTACTCCATTGTTCCAAGAGTACGATGCAGCTCCAGAGCCAGCTAACTTAGTCGCATCACCGATACAAATTGCTTGGTCTAAACCAGCACTTACAGTTGGAAGAGGATTGATTTTTACAACGACAGAATTCGATTTTTTACAACCATTAGCATCTGTAACTTCTACAGTATAGGTTCCGTCATCCGTCGAAGAAGCTTTAGCGACAGCCTGAAGTTTAGAGTCTGAAGAAGCGGTATTGGAATAACCAGTAGTGCTAGACCATACAACTTGTGTTGCAGTTAAGAAATTAGCCTGTAGGAATAACGGGTCGTTTTCACATTGTGAGGTAGCTGTAGGGGTGAATGTTGGTAATGGATTAATTGTGACTAGAGCTGTAAAATTTGATGTACATATAGTTGGTGCAGCTCCGGAACTTGCTGTAATTGCATAATTCAAAATAACTGGACTTGATTGTGTATTCGTAATGCTTTGACTAATTGTGTTTGTCCCAACAGAAACAGAGGAAGCTCCACTTGTTCCTGAAGTGTTTGCCACGGTCCACGTATACAATGTATTAGTTGGAACAATTTCCGACGGTGAATTATCTGTAGGTTGAATATTAAATGTTTCTCCTGAACAAATTGTTGCTGTTTTGTCCGAAATTTTTGGTGTAGGGTTTACAGTAACATTTAACGTAAATGTAGAAGTACATATATTCGGTGCTACTCCTACGGTACCTGTTACCGTGTAACTTGCTGTTATTGGTGTATTTGTGTTGTTAGTTAGAGTTTGTGAGACATTTGATTGACCAATTGTTTCATCAGAATTACCACTAATACCTGCTACATTTGATGTTGTCCAAGTGTATTTTGTTCCCGAAGGTACAATATCACCGTTTGTTGTTGTAGGTGAACAAGTAAATGAACTACCAGAACAGATGGTAAGATTTTTTGTACTAATTAATGGTTGAGGATTTACATTTACTACCCCAGTAAAAGTATTTGAGCAAGAAGGTGTTGAATTTGATGTAGCTAAAACTGTATAAGTAGCTTTTCTGGTATTTATATCTGATGTTGATAATACTTGAGAGATTGAATTTTGTGCACTACTAACATCGTTACCACCTGAAACAGTAGGTTCTTGAATAACAGTCCAGGTGTAAGTAGTACCTGTAGGTACAATATTTCCTCCTCCATCTGTAGGTGCAAAAGAAAAACTATTACCAGTACAGATATCAATTGGATTTAAAGTAATAGATGGTTTAGGTTGAACAGATATAACTATTGGGAAAGTATTTGTACATGTTACATTGCTGAATATGCTTGAAGCAGTAACAGTGTAATTAACATCTATTTTAGAACTTGTACTATTGGTTAAAGCTTGGGATATTGTTGATTGGTCTGTTGATTCATCTGAATTTCCAGTGATGTTTGTCACAGAAGGACTTACCCACGTGAATAGAGTAGAAGATGGAACAATATTACCGCCACCATCAGTTGGAGTAATGCTAAAAGAATTTTCAGAACAAATACTTTGTGTTTGTTGACTTATTGATGGTTTTGGATTCACAGATATATCTACCTTAAAAGTAGATGAACATGTTGGTGTTGTTCCAACACTTGCAGTTACTGTATATTTCGCTATAAGTTGATTAGAAGTACTATTTGTAATTGTTTCACTAATATTATTTTGTGCAGTACTTTGATTGTTAATTCCTGTTAATCCAGTAACTGGTAATACGGTCCAGGTGTAAGTTGTTCCTGAAGGAACGATGTCATTTCCTTGAGTTATTGGAGAAATAGTAAATTGTTGTTCGGAACAAATAACATCGGCTTTATCCTCAATTTTTGGTAGAGCTATTACAGTAATATTACCTTTGAAAGTATTTGTACAAGATGAAGCTTTAGCTGTTATATCGTATGTAATTGTGAGATTTGTACTAGATGTGTTTGTTAATATCTCAGATATATTATTTTGATTAACGGTTTGATCATTATTTCCCGTTATACCATTTACCGGAGTTTGTGTCCAAGTATATGTAGTACCACTTGGAACTACATTTCCTGAAATTGTGTTTGTTGGAGACAATGTAAAAGCTGTTCCTGTACATATTGATGTATCAATATTTTTAATTTTAGGAATTGGAATAATTGTTACAAGAATGTTGAAGTTACTAGAACATTGATTAGGTGAAATTCCACTTTTTGCATTAACATTATATGTTACAAGAATTGAAGAGTTAGAGCTGTTGACTAGAGTTTGGTTTATTTGAGTTTTAGGTGTAGTTTCACTTGTAGCGCCTGATATTCCTGATGGTGGAGTAACTGTCCAAGTATAATACGTACCATTTGGAATTGTGTTTATTGTATTATCTGGTATTATGTCAATGACTGCTTCTGAACAAAAACTTTTTGCAAAATCATTAATCAATGGAGTTTGATTTATTTTTAGATTTATAGAGGTGGCACATCCATTATCATTAATAAAGGTTACATCAGTATTGCCAGACACTTTTCCTTGAATTACAAGTTGATCTTTGCTAGAAGGATAAGTAATATTTAAAAATTCAGGGTTAGAAAAGCTCCATTGATTTGAATTTGTTGGGATTTCAGAAGATTTCAATGTAATTGTTTCTCCTACACATATTTCAAAGTCATTAGGGGTTAATGAATTATTATTTGTTATTGTTGGTTGAGAACAATTTGAACACATTTTAGTTGCAGGAAGTGGACATAAAATACCAACAGGAGTTAATGTAAAATAGACACTATTACCTGCTGATAAACCTGTAATTGTTTTACTTGTTGAACCTGCAGGGATAGAGGCTGTTGTAGTTAAAGCGCCACTCGCACCTATTTTATATTCAAAATTATACGATGTAACTGAAGGAATATCTACCCAAGTGAATTCCATTGAGGTAGCATTCGAATTACCACAACTTATAACTGGCTGTACTTTAGGTTCAACTGTTATTACAGCATTGAAAGTAGATGAACAATTTGGAGTGGTGTTCGAATTCGCTGTTATACCAAAGGTAGCTGTTTGATTGGTAGCGTCAGGATTTGTTAGTGTTTGAGAAATCACAGAAACATTAGTTTGAGCTGAACTTCCTGTAACACCACCTGTAACTATAGGTGCAGACCATGAATAGGTTGTACCTAAAGGGATTAAAGTAGTAGTACCATTGTCAATTGGTGTTGCATCAAATGCAGTTCCAGTACAAATGTTTTTGGCAAAATCTGGAACTTTTGGAGCTGGATTTATTGAAACAGTAACTTTAAATGTTGATCCAATACACGATCCCGATTTTGGAGTTACTATGTAATCCACCGTTTGAACTGCGCTAGTAGTATTAATTAAATTTGTTGAAGATTTTACAGAAGTTTCATCCGTTGTAGAATTAGCTTCATTGGTAATATTTGTATTATCTGTAAATGTCCAAGTATATGTTGTGCCAACAGGAACTATATCAGGACTTGTATTAGTAGGTGAAACGTCAAAGGAGTTATTTGAACAGATTGCCGTTGTTTTATCTGCGATTTTTGGCATGGGATTAATAGTAACAGTGACAGTAAATGGTTGTCCGTCACAATCAGGGGTAAATGGAGTGACAGTATATACTACATTTTGAACTGTGTTTGAAATATTGGATAATGATTGACTTATAACTACTTGACCAGTGCTTTGATTAGACTCTCCTGTTACATTTGGGTTGTCTACAACTGTCCATTTATATTTAGTACCTGTCGGTACGATATCTGGAAGAGTGTTCGTTGGGGTAACACTAAATGTGCCATCAGAACAAATAGTTTCAGTTTTATTCGCAATTGTTGGAATGGGATTTATTGTAACAATTACTGGTTTTACATCTTTACATGTTGGACTTTTTTCTCCTTTGATATAATAAGTTCCTGACGTATTAACTGCAGTCTGATTAGTTAATGGTGTTGTAGCGGTAGCATCTGTCCAATAGGTATAAACTAAATTACTACTTGAACCAGCGGTTATAGAAGTGTTTGTTAAGTCAACTGTATTTGGAATACAAACAGTATCTGGATTTGTAATCGAAATAGTAGGGGCTGCACCGACTTCTATTTCAGCCTCTAAAGTGTTTTCACACATCGAGGTACCAAACATAGTAACATCTAAGGTGTACTTAAATTTACCTGCAACTGAGGTTACAACATATAGACTATCTTTTGTAGAAACGACTGTGCCAGATGGATCTTTCCAAACATAGTTTTGCGCCCCTTTAGGACCGTATAATTTTGCAGTATCCCCAATACATACTTTAGTCGGTTTCGTAATTTCAAATGGAGCACAATTGCATGTTAAATAAGCATATCCATAATGCCCTCCTTCAGTACAATCTCCAGTTGTGTACCTTACGTGTACTGCCTTACCAATATATCCAGTGAGATCTATACTTACTTTTGTCCATGGTTTATAAGTAACCAAACTTGAAGTTGGAGATATCATAAAACCAGGTTCACTAAATGCACCTACTAAGTAATCTCCACAACTGATTTGGTTACCTTCATCATCAAAAACTTCAACTTTAAAGAATGGCTGTTGGTAAGGTTCATGACGATTCGACCCAGATCTTTCTGCATTAAAAACTACAGCATAGTTGTAAACAAAATTTGCATTTGATTTTTCAACAGTAAAATATTGTTCAATAGTTGCACCTTTGCTTCCTGTCACTGTACCATCACCAAGTCTTAGTGAAGATGAATACCCTGCGGGCACAGTTGGAAATCCACAAATTGGATCAACACCAGAAGTCATTACATTAAAAAATAAACCTGTTCCAATATTTCGAACCGTGGATTTATAGAAAGGGGTTGGAACATTCACAATTCCTGCAAGTTTAAATACATCACCTGTTGTTCCGAACCAGCTGCTCGTGCTATTTTGAAATGATAAATTGGAGCATCCTCCTACTAGTGGAGCTTCTGTTGGCTTGGTAATACATAGACCAAAACTTCCAGTTGCAGTACTATTGTTAGACCAAAAACGTATCCATAAAGTGTCACCAGGTGTTAAATTTTTTAAATTTAAACTAGGCATATTATTAGTTCCAGAATTGTTATCACATCCTATCTCTGATAATGAGTTGCAATTTCCTATATATACAGCTAATGCTCCATCTACAACAGTTAATTCTTTCGAATCAATTGTAATTTCACCACTAAATGGGATAACAGTTTTAAACCAAACATCGTTTGGAGATAAAGTTCCACATGATGGAGTTGAAATTCCACTTGATCCAGTTGCTGCTTCATTTGTAAATGTTTGATAATTACAGTTTAGTGATGCAGGAACGAAAATTGCATTACATGGATTATCATTGGTAGGTGTGGTTGGAGGATTTGTCACACAAGTACTGAATTTTAATGGAGAAGGTATGGTGTTTCCTGAATCATAAACTCTGTAATAATATGTATTTCCAACAGTTAATCCAGTAAAAGTGTTAGATCCATAACCGCCTATTGGATAACGAATATCGTTACATGATGTAGCAATAGCTGGAAATGGTGTCGGACTCGCGCTACAATTTGAATAAAGTTGAACAACAGGATTGTAATCTTGACTAGCATCTACATAAATTGTTTGGCTTGAATTGGTTGCAATGAATTTATACCAAACATCATCAGTATCATTTCCACCACATGTTGTTGCTGTTCCAGCGGATTTTGTTGCATAAGTTCCTTCACCGTCTACAGATGAACATGTTGTTCCTGATGTAACTGTAATTGCTCCAGAACAATCATCGTTTGATGGAGCATGTGCAACACATGTTGTAAATGATAATGGGTATGTATTTGTCACATTTTTATCATACACTCTATAGTAATAGGTAGTTGACGGTGTTGTATTAATAGAAAGCGTACCAAATCCATTTGTTGGAAAGTTTCCATCATTACATATTGCGGGTGCTATTGGTGTGTTACAGCCTGTATATACTTCAATTACAGGGTCGTAAAATTGTGATGAGAATATGGAAATATTCTCTTTAGAAGTGGTTGCAGTGAATTTGAACCAAACATCATCGGTTGCTGCTCCATTACTACCGCTACATTGAGTAAAAGATTGCGTTGCATAGGTCCCGTCTCCAGCGATTTCATTACAGCTTGATGAAGGAGTGATGTTGATCGCACCAGCACAATTATCATTATTTACAGGATTTACTACACATGTAGAAACTTCCATCGTATCTTCATTGGTAGCATCCTTATCATAAATTCTGTAATAATAAGTATTTCCAACTGTTAACCCCGTTATAGCTCTAGTACCAAATTTCCCTTTAGGAAATAAATTATCATCACAAAATAAATTTGGAGTTGGAGTAGCTGGACAGGCATTAAATAATTCTACTACAGGGTCATAATTCTTATCTTTTGGAGTAACAGAAATAAACGCACTGTCATTTGTTGCAGTAAATTTAAACCAAATATCATCATTTGCAGAGGTACCACAAGAACCATTCACTAAGGATTGAATTGCATACATTCCATCAGATATAACTTCATTACATGTGTTTCCAACTGTAACATTTAAAGCACCTGCACAATCATCATTTTCAACAGCTGAAACTACACATGTTTTGAATGTCATCGTATCTTGATTGGTTGTTGCTTTATCATAAATCCTATAATAGTATGTATTTCCGATGGTTAAATTTTGAACTAATGCAGTTCCAAATTTTCCCTTTACATACAAATTATCTTCACAGAAAGCAGGTGCTTTTGGGGTTCCACAAGCACTAAATACCTGAACAATTGGATCGTATTGATTGTCATCTGGGGATACAGAAATAAATGCATTAGCTGATGTAGCAGTAAACTTATACCAAACATCATCATTATTACTATTTGGACCTCCACTACATGCGCTCTCTGCTGAAGTAGTAGCATAAGTTCCATTTCCAGTTGTTTCATCGCAAGTATTATTTACATATAATAATGTTGCATTAGAACAATCATCATTACTAGGTGCGGTTGTAACACACGTTGTAAATGTCATTGTTTGAGGATTTGTAGTCTCTTTGTCATATACTCGATAATAGTATGTATTACCAACTGTCAAGCCGTTGATTTTTGCAGTATAGCTATCCCCAATTGGAAAACTTGCATCATCATAAAATGTACTTGCACCTGTAGCAGGAGTCATACATCCACTAAATAATTGAACAACTGGATTATATTCTAGAGAGGCATTTACTGTAATAAAATGAGAGTTACTTGTTGCCGTAAATTTATACCAAACATCATCATTTGCAGTACCTTTACCTCCTGTTGCAGGTGTACTCTCAGTTGCATAAGTTCCGTCTCCGGTTGTTTCTTGACAGGTATTCCCAGCAGTAATTTTGGTTGCGTTATTACATTCATCATTTATGGCAGGCCTTACTACACAAGTAGTGAATGACATCATTTCATTAATTATACTTGATTTATCATATACTCGATAATAATAAGTTGTACCTTTAGTTAACCCTTTAACTATTGCCGTTCCAAAAACTCCTTTTCCATAACTATTATCATCATAAAATGTACTTACACCTGTTGCTGGTGTTCCACATGCAGAGAATAATTGAACAACTGGATCATAGTCCATTGAAGGTTGAATACTAATAAAAGCAACAGTAGTGTCGGGTGTGAATTTAAACCAAACATCATCATTGGCGTCCCCTTTACCTGCAGATGCAGCAAGTGATTGATTAGCATATGTTCCGTCAGTAAATTCGGAGGTACAAGTATTTCCATACTTTACTTCGATTGCATTTGAACAATCATCGTTAGATGGAGGAGTGGTAACACAAATGTTAAAATAGGGTGTAGTTGAAGGAGTATTTGTAAAGTCATACACCCTTACATAATACCAATTACCAACAATTAATCCTGTTTGTTTTGTAGATTCGATTCCATCTGCTGCAGTATTATTTACACACGCTGCACTAGACAAAGTATTACAATCTCCTGAATAAAATTGAAGAACCGCATTAAAACTAACATCTCCATCTACTTCTACGAAATGGGTAGTATTGGTAGCTTTAAATTTAAACCAAACGTCATCATCCGCTGTCCCTGTACAACCAACAGATGATTGTGTTGCTGCAGAAGTTCGAGCCCGAATACCGCCACATAATTCCCCAGGAGAAGAGGGGATTAATTCTGTTGCACCCGAACAATCATTATTTAAAATATAATTTTCTACACAAGTTTCGAACTTTTTTGTTGTAGGCAATGTAGTAGCATTATGATATACTCTATAATAATATGTTTGTCCAACAGTTAGTCCAGATACAGTAGCTGATGTGCCTACGGTTGTTCCTGCAAAGTTGCCAATTGATGTTAGGGTACCGCAATTTCCAGAATATACTTGCAATGAAGCTTTAAAATCTCCTGAACTATAAACTGTTATATAATGTATTGATGTTGTTGCTACAAATTTATACCAAATATCAAAATTGGAGTTTGTAGGTGTTAAAACGGATTTTGTAGATCCAGTTAAGTCTCCCGAAGTTGTTATACACGATTGTGCAGGAGTTATACTTATCGCGCCGTTACAATCATCATTGGAAGGTTGAGCAAATGTGAATTGTGAATGAAGTATAATTAAAATGAGTAAAGCTAAAGACTTTAGTAAATTCATGTCTTAATTTTCAAATAAGACACGAATTTACTAAAAAAGTTGCCTATCTTAAAACATTCACATGTCCTGTTTTTACATGTTTATATTCTTGTATTTTTTCCTTGAATTCAAGCTTCCACACATAAGTATCATTTTGAACTAGATTATCTCCAAAAGTACCATCCCAGCCAATTTTTGGGTCGTGAGATTCAAATAGTAAACTTCCCCATCTGTCGTAGATGTAAAAACTATAGTTTTGAGCATCATATCCATAAGTAAATATAGGTTGAAAAGTATTGTTTAATTCATCTCCATTAGGTGTGAAAGTGTTTGGAATAAAGTAGATTACAGGTTCTGGCATCAAAATAGATCTGCTAATTGTCATTCCACATTTATTTAATAAGTTAGAAGCTGAAAATGAAACAAGATATTCTCCAGGTGTTTCGGGGAAAGTATGTTTTGGATTTTTATAAGTTGAAGTTTTTCCATCTCCAAAATCCCAAAAATAATATTTAGCATTTGTTGTTGTTTGAAATTGTATTTCAGGATTATAGAAATCTATTTCATTAACACTTTGTGTATATTCAATTGCATTAGGGACATCAACTACGTGTATATATCCTTTCATAGTTTTACTTGTTGAACATATCCCTAGTTTGGCTGTTAATGTTAAATCAAAAATTCCTGATTTTGGATAAATATAAAAAACAACTGAATCATTTTTTGTTTGACCATTATTAAAATCCCAAGTATAGTTAACTAATTTATTTTTAGTTATTACTTCTGCAAATAATGTGTCTGTAATACATAAAAGTGTATCTCTAACTTTAAATTCAGGATCAGGTGTAGGATAAACAAATACTACTTTTGATTTTGTTGAAGGACATAACCTAGCAGGAGTTATTGTTTTTGTACTATAGGTAACTACCACCTTATAATCTTGATCAGGTATCGATTTTGTCGGATCAAAAACACCAGTATATGGATTTTGGATACTTGTATTGTCATCACTACTCCAGGTTCCGCCGCTAATATTTACCACAGGTAAGTTAAAAACAGAACCATTTTTACAAGTTGACTCTATATCTGCAAATTGTATGTTATCAACTTGATTAATTATTACGTTAAAACTTACCGTATTAATACAATTATTTTGATCAGTAATTGTTAACGAATATAAACCTTTTGCACTAAGTGTAACATTTGTAATGGATGGTTTTTCTAAATTCGAACTAAATCCATTTGGACCAGTCCAACTATAATTCTTCATACCACTAACACCTGCATCCATTGATAAATTTTCTTGTTCACAAGGAGTATTAGAACTAGGGTTTGCGATTGGTAAATCAACAGTTGTGATTGAACCTGTTGCATCAGCAATTGGACAACCACCATTTAAATTGATTGTGTAGGTATATGACTGTGCTAATCCAGCAGGTTTACCAACTATCGTAATTCCATTATTATTCCATGAACCAGAAACACCGTTTGGTAATCCGGAAATTGTTGCTCCTGTTGCTCCTGTAGTTTGATAATTAATTTGTGTAATGTCTGAACCTAAGCATATTGTTTGATTATTTGTATTTGGGTTCGATGTTAAAGTGATGGTATTGTTTGATTTTAAATCTATTGTACCAGTCTTTGTTACAGTTCCACATCCTCCAGTTAATAGAATATTGTACTGAAAAGGATTTCCTGTATTCGCTGTTAATGTTCCTACGATATTAATTTGATCGTTATTCCATTGACCGGTAATTCCAGCAGGTAAACCAGTAATTGTAGCACCAGTAGCTCCTGTCGTTTCATATGTTATGTCTTTTAGTTGATTATTAATACAAATTTTTTGATTGTCCGTACCTGGTGAAGAAGTTAAGACTATGGTATTGATAGAATTAACTGTTATTGAACCATTCTTTGAAACTACACCACATCCTCCAGTTAGATTTATTTGGTAGTTATATACGGCAGTAGAATTTTGAGTAGGAGTACCAGAAATTATTATGGTATTGTTGTTCCAATTCCCATTAACTCCAACTGGTAATCCAGAAAAAGTTGCTCCAATAGCACCAGTTGTTGTATAGGTAATATTGGTTAAAGCCGAATTAACACATATAGTTTGACTATCTGTTCCAATATTTGAAGATAATACAATTGTATTTATCGGAGCAATTGTTATACTTCCTGATTTTGTAACGGTACCACAACCACCTGTTAAAGTAATTGTATAATTAAATGGACTTCCGATGTTTGATGTTGGTGAACCTGAAATAGTTATAGTATTATTATTCCAACTACCATTTACACCAGAGGGTAGTCCAGAAAAGGTTGCTCCTGTTGCTCCAGTTGTATTGTAAGTAATATTTAATATTGAATTGTTTTCACAAATACTTTGATTATCTGTACCGACCGCTGAAGTTAGATTTATAGTATTAACAGTGATAATTGAAATTTGTCCAGTGGCTGTAATTGATCCACACCCCCCCGTTAATGAAATAGAATAGGTAAAAGGAGATCCTGAATTTGTTGATGGTGTACCTGTAATTGTGATATTATTATTATTCCAGGTACCTGTAACTCCTGACGGTAATCCGGTAATATTAGCCCCTGTAGCTCCAGTGGTTGAATAGGTAATATTAGTGATTGCAGAATTTAAACAAACAGATTGATTATCACTATTAGTAGTTGAAGTCAAATTAATTGTGTTAATTGGATTAACTGTTATTGTTCCATTATCTGTAATTGTACCACATCCTCCTGTTAATGTAATAGTGTAGCTAAATGGACTACCTAAATTTACTGTTGGTGTTCCAGATATTGTTACAACCCCTGCATTCCAACTACCAGAAATACCAGTTGGTAAACCACTAAATGTAGCTCCAGTAGCACCTGTTGTTGCATAAGTTATATTTGTAAGAGTACTATTTACACAAAGATTTTGATTATCTGAGTTTAATGCTGAAGTTAAATTGATTGTATTGTTTGCATTAACTTGAATTGTTCCTGATTTTGTCACAGTTCCACATCCTCCTGTTAATGTAATAGTATATGTATAAGGAGTATTGCTTGCCGTAGTAGGAGTACCACTTATAGTAACTACATTATTTGACCAACTTCCATTTACACCAGAAGGTAATCCTGAAAAAGTTGCTCCTGTAGCACCAGTAGTAGTATAAGTTATATTATTAATTGCAGTATTATTACAAACCGTTTGTGCATCTGTACCAGCAGGTGATGTTAAATTGATAGTGTTTAAAGGATCAATAGTGATATTGAATGTTGTTACTGGACCTGTGCACCCTCCTTGTGTTGCTGTGACTGATATTGTTGCAACTTGTTGCGTAAGTACAGTGCTAGAGGTAAATGTTGAAATATTTCCTGTGCCGGATGCAGGAAGTCCAATTGAAGTATTATTGTTTGTCCAATTAAAAGTTACAGCACCTTGAGGACTAGTGAAATTTATTGCAGTCACTGAGGTGTTACTACATTCTTTAACTGCTGAGACAGCATCTACAATTGGAGTACCACAATTTACTGCTGTACACGAAAAGGTTTCTGCTGTAACACAATTTCCTCCAACAGGTGTTAATGAAATGGTTACGATATCTCCTGGATTTAAACCTGATTTTGTGAAATTGGTAGTTCCAGATGTTAAGCTACCAGAAGTTGGAGAGCCTGAATTGTTAATTAAATAACTATAATTGTAGGTAGCACCAGGTATGTTATTCCATGTAAACTGAACAGAACTGCTAGTTGTTGAACCACAGGTTACTCCAAGAGTTTGGTTTGGGTTTACAGTGATTGTTCCTGTTTTTGTGACATTTCCACAACCACCTGTTAGTGTAATTGTATAGGTAAAAGGACTACCAGCATTAGTACTAGGACTACCTGAAATTGTTACAGTGTTTGCACTCCAGTTTCCAGTAACACCCGTAGGTAAACCAGAAAAAGTAGCTCCTGTAGCCCCTGTTGTTGTATATGTTATGTTGGTTATTGCTGTGTTTATGCATTTTGTTTGAGCATCTGTACCTACAGCAGAAGATAATGTAATTGTATTTGTTTGATTAACAGAAATTGTTCCTGTTTTAGTTACTGTACCACATCCACCAGTTAGATTGATTGTGTATGTATATGGGCTACCTGCATTAACAGATGGAGATCCGCTAATTGTAATAGTGCCTGCATTCCAAGTGCCTGTTACTCCAGTTGGTAATCCTGAAAAGGTTGCTCCTGTTGCACCAGTTGTTGTGTAGATAATATTTGTTATAGCTGTGTTTAAACAAACGGTTTGTGCATCAGTTCCAACAGCAGAAGATAAAGTGATTGAATTTGAATTTGTAACATTTACATCTACTTTTGTTCGCGTACTTTCACATCCTCCTGAAACTTGAGATACATAATACGAAATAGGAGAATTTAAATTAGGTGTTGTAAAAGAACCAGACGTGCCCGAACCAGCTATTGTGGTGTTAGTAGTATTATCTGCATACCATTTAAAAGTTGCCCCGGTACCACCTGTAGCAGTTAAAGTTCCAGATTGACCTGTACAAACCGTTATACCATTACATGTTGGTGGTTGAGGAGCAGATACTGATACAGTTATTTGTTTTGTAGTAGTACAACCACCTTTATCTACAACTGATAAAGTAAGTGTTTCTGCAGTAGAAGTTTTTGCTGATGCAGTTCCTGATGCAGTAGTTGTACCAGTATAGGATATTGCAGATAAATTTGTCGTTGGAGACCAAGCAATACTTTGAATAACATTAGGTACGTCTGATTGAAAATCCATCGACCAACTTGTTATACTTGGATTACCACTTGAACCATATATATATTCACCTACTATTAATTTCCACGTACCATTAGGATTTGTACATGATAATAGATTAGAATTCCATTTAGAGCTTTCACTTGCTGCATATGGACCGGAACTAAAAGGAGATGCAGTATTGCCTGTTGATCCAATTGTCTTTGTTGCTGTGGGTGTAAATACAGTTGTTTGAAAACCAGTTGTTCCAGATAATGAATTTGTTCTAGTAATTAATTTTATTCTATTTCCACAAGGAGATTCTAAGTAAGCAACAAGGTATTTTGGTTTTGTTGTTGCTATATTTACTGTGATTGAATTGATTTTCCAATTTGAAGTGTTTAAGCCTGTAACTGCAAGTGAAGATGAGCCCGCATCTGAAGTTGAAGCAGAATTGATACCTGAACCAAAAGATCCATCCCAAGTATCATCGACTCCTACAGAAAATCCATCTGTATGAGGAATACTTACAGCTGTTGATTGTGTAAACGTTTTAGGACCACTAACGTTCCCTGTAACATTTGTGGTCGCATTTAGGGTCAGCTGGTTTCCAGGACATGTTTGTGCTGGATCGGGTGTTATATTAATTGTGGCTCCAAGTACAGAAACCGTTTGAGAAAAAACATTACTACAACCACCACCTGTTACTGAAAGTTTAGCAGTGTAGTTTCCTGGTGAAGCATAGGTGTGATTTGTTGGTGTACCAGTTCCAGTTGATCCATCACCAAAATCCCAAGTTAATCCTGATAAACCTGAAGTTGTGCATGTGAAGGTTGTTGGATTACCGACACACACAGATGGTGCAGTAAAATCTGCATTAATTCCATTTACAGTAATCATTTTATTGGCAACATTCAAACATCCATTATTATCATACGTTGTTAATACAATTGGAAAAGAACCAGTTTGATTGAAAGTTTGATTAAATGGACCAATAGCAGTTTGAGTAGTTGGATAAGCTGCACTAGGTAAATCCCATTTAAAAGTTGTATAATCTAGTGATGTACTACCATTAACAGAAATACTCTCTCCCACGCATATTGTACTTTTATCTACTGTAATTTTTGATTCAGGTCCAACAAATGTACTTGTACCTCCCCATACAACAGAGAAACCTGAGGATTGACTATCATTGTTTAAGAATAATGCATATGTTTTTCCAGCTGTTATTGTCAATTCATTATTATATCCATTTTGTGGTGGTCCGGCACATCCAGAAGGTTCACTATTAGCTGTTACTGTAGTTCCATTAACTAAATTTGAAGCTGCCTCTCCAGGTCTAATACCTGTTTTTCTTTCATTTGTTGCACCATTTCCTCCATTGATGTCACAACTAGCAATATTACAACTTAGTAGAGTTTTTGTTGCGCAATTCCTAAAGCCTGTAACCTCAAAAAGTACCCAATCAATATCGTCAGATTTATTAGCTCCTAATACATCGAAATCCAACGTTCCAGTTGTTTTACATTTAAAGTGTAGCCATGTAGAATTAGATTCATTTGACGCAGCGAAACAACCAACAGAAGCTTCAGATGTATTAGATCCAGCTCCATTTAAGGTACCAACACTTACGGCATCTTTATTACAAATAATAGTAGCTTTGTCACAATCATTTGGATCGTTTGGATTTGGAACAGGTGTAAAATTATTGATGCACAAATCGAATTTCCCTCTATTTCCTGAGGATGAAGATATTCGAATGAAATATGTAGTACCCAAAGTTAAACCGCCTTTATATAGAGAAATCATATTGTCGTAACTAGACGATGTGGTTTCGCATCTTAAGTCTGTTATTGTACTACTTCCACATGTACCAGTAGATAGGGATATTTCAGGTTGTTGCATTGTTGCACCAGTTGATTTACCTGATCCGCTTATTGTTATAAAAATATCACTTCCTGTAGCAATAAATTTAAACCAAACATCTGAGGTATTACCTGTACCCCAGCAACTTGCAATACCATATGAACTTGCAGTTGCACTAGCATTCGTGTATGCCCCACCTGAAGAGCAGTAATTTGAAAGATTTGTTAATTGTAATGCTGTAGAACAATCATCTCCCTGAGAAAATGAAAAGGATGTTATGAATAATAAGAATAAGAAAAAAAGTTTCTTAAGAATAATTTTTTTAATCATATGATTGTATCAATAATTATTTAATATCAATAGTTTAAAAGACTTTAATTTTAGTTTAAAGTTGCCTAGGTTCTTTCTATCAATTTGAATTCACTTGTCTTATGAAATGTAATATCTGGATAATCTTTTTCTGCCATCTGAAGTAAAAAAGGTGTTTCTGCTAAAAACACGTAATTATCGTCTTTGTCTTTGGCAATGTTTCCTGATTTTGTAGATAAGAATTTTTTTAATTCATTTTCGTTATCAGTTGTTAGCCAACATGCTTTAAAATAATTTTTAGGAGTAAATCTACACGAAGCTCCATATTCATTTTGTAAACGATAGGCAATTACTTCAAATTGGAGCTGTCCAACTGTACCAATAATTTTTCGATTACCTGGTTGTTGAACAAATAATTGAGCTACTCCTTCATCTGTTAATTGGCTTATTCCTTTTTCTAATTGTTTAGATTTTAACGGGTCTAAGTTTTCTAGTTCTTGAAATAATTCGGGTGAAAAACTTGGTATTCCTTTAAACATAAAGTTTTCCCCTTCATTTAGTGTATCCCCAATTTTAAAATTTCCGGTATCATATAAACCTATAACATCTCCGGGAAATGCTTCGTCGATAACACTTTTGTCTTGTGCCATAAATGAAGTAGGATTAGGGAATTTAAATTTTTTACCTAATCGAACATGATTATAAAACGTATTTCTTTCGAATTTTCCAGAAACCACTCGTAAAAAAGCAATTCGATCTCTATGTTTAGGATCCAAATTGGCGTGTATTTTAAAAACAAAACCTGAAAATTTATCTTCAGTTGGTTCGATTGTTCTTAAATCAGTGTCTCTTGAACGTGGAGTAGGGGAGATTTCTATAAATGTATCTAGCAATTCTTGTACGCCAAAATTATTGACTGCTGAACCAAAAAAAACTGGGGCATACTCTCCTGATAAATAGGTGTCTCGATCAAATGGATTATAAACACCCTCAATCATTTCTAATTCACTTCTTAATTCATTTGCTGGTGCTTCACCAACAATTTCATCTAATTCAGATGAATTAATATCATCTAGCGAAACTATTTCTTTAGCGATTTTGGTTTTGTTAGCTTGAAATAAATTTAGATTTTTTCTGTAAATATTATAAACCCCTTTAAATCGATCTCCCATACCAATAGGCCATGCAAGAGGACAAACTTTGATATTTAATTTTGATTCAATTTCGTCTAATAGAGTAAAAGGATCTTGTCCTTCACGGTCCATTTTATTGATAAAAATAATTACGGGAGTGTTACGCATACGACACACTTCCATTAATTTTTCAGTTTGTTGCTCTACACCGTTGGCGCAATCAATTACCAATATTACACTATCAACTGCTGTTAAAGTTCTATATGTATCTTCAGCAAAGTCTTTGTGACCAGGGGTATCTAAAATATTAACTTGTTTTCCACCATATTCAAATGCCATTACAGAAGTAGCAACAGATATACCTCTCTGTTTTTCAATCTCCATGAAATCCGATGTAGCAGTTTTTTTTATTTTGTTATTTTTAACTGCA
>JBILUY010000028.1:0-19729 GCA_044370735.1 Crocinitomicaceae bacterium
TGAAGAGTTCAAAGAAGCTGTGGAGAATTACAAAAAAGCAGCATCGTTAAAAACAGAAAGAGATCGTCAATCAGACGTAAAAAATATTACAGGTCAATTCACTGGAGCATATGTACTTCATCCTTTTACGAATGAAAAAGTTCAAATTTGGATTGGAGATTATGTACTTGCTTCTTATGGAACAGGTGCTGTAATGGCGGTTCCGTGTGGAGATCAACGTGACTGGGATTTTGCCAATCATTTCAACCTAGAAATCAAAAATATTTTTGAAAACGTTGATATTTCAGAAAGTGCTTACGCTGAAAAATCAGGGAAAATTGCAAATTCAGATTTCTTATCAGGTTTAGAAATCAAAGATGCAATGAAAAAAGCCATCGAAGAGATTGAAAAACGTGGATTAGGAAAAGGTAAAACAAATTACCGTTTACGTGATGCTGTTTTCTCTAGACAACGTTATTGGGGTGAACCTTTCCCTGTATATTACAAAGATGGGTTACCAACGATTATTGAAACACAACATTTGCCAGTAATCTTACCAGAGGTTGAGAAATATTTACCTACAGAAGACGGTGAGCCACCATTAGGAAATGCGAAAGCATGGGCGTGGGATATAACTAAAAATTCAGTTGTTTCTAACGAACTGATAGACAATAAAAACGTATTCCCATTAGAATTAAATACGATGCCAGGTTGGGCTGGAAGTTCGTGGTATTTCTTACGTTATATGGATGCGAATAATGAAACGGAATTCGTAAACAAAGAAAAAGCAGATTATTGGAAAAGTGTCGATTTATATATCGGTGGTTCTGAACACGCAACAGGTCACTTATTGTATGCACGTTTTTGGAATATGTTCTTGTTTGACCAAGGATATCTTTCCTTTGCTGAACCTTTCCAAAAAATGATCAATCAAGGGATGATTTTAGGAAGAAGTAGTTTTGTTTATAGAACATTAGAGGGAAATACGTTCGTAACTGCATCCAAGAAAAATGAATACAACACAATTCCACTTCACGTAGATATCGCATTGGTTGACAACGATAAATTAGACGTAGAAGGGTTCAAACAATGGCGTTCAGATTATGCAGATGCTGAATTTATATTAGAAGATGATGGAACCTATGTGTGTGGTCACGAGGTTGAAAAAATGTCTAAATCTAAATTCAACGTTCAAACACCAGACGAATTAGTTGAAAAATTTGGTGCTGATACGTTAAGAATGTACGAAATGTTCTTGGGTCCTATCGAACAAGCAAAACCTTGGGATACCAAAGGGATAAATGGGGTTAGCAACTTCTTACGTAAATTCTGGCGTTTGTTCCACCAAGGTGCAGACTATGCTTTTGAAATTACAGATGGAGAACCAACAAAAGATGCATTAAAAACCTTACATAAAACCATTCAAAAAGTTACCGCTGATTTAGAGCGTTTTTCTTTCAATACAGGAGTTTCTAACTTTATGATTGCTTGCAATGAATTAAGCGACCAAAAATGTAATAATAGACAAATTTTAACCGATTTAGTCGTATTATTATCACCATATGCACCTCACATTTGTGAAGAATTATGGGTGAAATTAGGTCACGAAGCAGGTTCAATCAATAAGGCAACCTATCCTAAATTTAACGAAGCCTATTTAGTTTCTGATTCATTCTCCTACCCTATTTCTTTCAACGGAAAAGTGCGTATCAAAGTAGATTTACCTTCGTCAATGAATGCAAAAGAAATTGAAGATCATGTAATGGGTATGGCAGAATTAAATAAATACTTGGAAGGAAAACAACCGAAAAAATTGATCGTCGTACCAGGAAGAATTGTAAATATTGTGGTATAATTAGGTTTCCCTCCCTGAGGAGGGATAAAGGGAGGTGATAAATTAATCCTCCCCCTTTATCCCCCTCCAAAGGGGGAAGATTTAATCCTCTATTAAACATATATTTAAATAAATTCCAATTGACGCCCTTTCTATTCCCCCTTTGGAGTGGGGCAGGGGGAGGATATTCTCACTTATAATACGTCTTTCGTTTAATATCCATCAGCAAAACCTTCTCTGCGTCTGCGAGTTTTTGAATGGATAGATAATCTCCTCCGCCACTCATCGCTACTTGTTGCATATTTTTAGCATCTGTGGGCGTATTTTGAATTCCTACGACAGAAATGATCATTCCTTTAGCTTTAAATTCATCTAATGATTGAATGTAGTCTTTGGAAGATTTATTAAAAGCACCATCCGTGATGATATAAACCAAATTTACACCTTCTTCTAAAAATGCCTGATTGTTTAATTTACACCCTAATTTAATACCTTCTCCACCTGCTGTCATCCCTCCTGCTTTGATTGTAGTAATCACTTTTTGTAATTGAGGCTTGTTCACTCCGTTGGTTGGTTTTAAGATTACCTCCGCTTCATTTGCATAGGAAACCAAACTGATTTTGTCTTGTTCACGTAGCATCGATGCTAATTCCAACAAACTAAATTTCATTAATTCCATTCGATCTCCAATCTTCATCGACGAAGAAATATCAATCACAAATGTTACGTTCACAGGCTTAAAATAACGTTCGTCAAATGTCTTTAACGGAATACTATCCAAGGGTATTTTTGGTACTTCAACAACCGGAATAACAGAATCAATTTTTTCATTTTCTTTTTTAGTTTCAACTAAATTTTCCTTTTTAATATCTTCCTTGTAAACTATTGTATTATTGATTATTTCTTTATCTAAATAAATAGTTACAATGTTATCTTTTATATTCACATATTGACCTTTTTCAGAAGATTGATAACCTTGTTTGACAGCATAAAAATAAGTAAATCCCAAAGGGAAATCCTTACTTACTTTACCACTTTCAGATGTTTTCCAAACCGCTTTTTTTAGTCCATTTTGTAATAACAAAATTTTCGCATCAGGAATAGGTTCTTTCGTAATAGCATCATACACTTCCACACGTAAACGAAAATCTGTAGCATTCGGAGCAGGGCGATCACCAAAAGTAGGACAGGCTTGCATTCTTGCTAAAGGGTCAGTTAATTGTTCTTTTAATAAGCCAGAAATATGAATAATTGTCGGTTCCGATTTATCACTTGTATAGACACTTACTTCGTACGAAAATCGACCTAAATTCTTCGGGTTAGGTTGTACCCTAAAAATCAATACAGAATCTTTATCTGCACCTTTATTTGTGAATAAACAGGCTACTTCACGTGGATTCGTATAATTTAAAATGTATCCTTTTTTATCCCCTTTATTTGTAATTCGTATGTCTCGATAACGTTCGGCTCCATCTTGTAATTCACCAAAATCAAGGGTGGTTGTTTCAAACTCAAGTTGAGAAAATCCTTGAAAAACAACTAAAGAAGAAATGATAAAAATGAATAAAGATTTCATTTAGGGAATTTTTGGTACTATTCGTTTAGACCAAAAAAAGTGCCACACTGCAAAAGCTATTGTACTACCTACTATTGCCCCTCCGATTACATCAGATAAATAGTGGACACCCAGATAAATACGTGAAAAGGCAACCAAACAAGCAATACCTAACAATACATAAATCACACGAGGAAACAGGGCTTTTAAAGACAAACCATAAAATACAGCCATTGCAAAGAAATTAGCGGCGTGGGAAGAAACAAAGCCAAATTCACCTCCTTGATAAAAATTCCCAGGACTTTGTTCGTAAAAATGCAATTTAGGCCCTAAAATCAAATGATGCGATGGTCTTACTCTTTCAACCAGCTTTTTGATTATTTGAGAAGAAATCATATCTGACATAGCAATTATAGCCAACAATGTCAATACAAAATATAAACAGTGAACAGGACCAAAAGTGCGGTAAGCATAATACAACATTCCATAATAAAGCGGAAACCAAATCCACTTACCAGAAACCAACCACATAACCTCATCTAACCAAGGTGTGTGCAACCCATTGATAAATAAAACAATGGATTGATCAATTGTTTCAAGCCATTCTATCATTTTGTAAGGTCTTCCAGATCAAATCTTTTAACTCTAACAAACCTTGTTGAGCTACAGAAGAAATAAAGACATAAGGAATTGCAGGAATTTCTGCACGCATTGCTTCTTTCAATTCATCGTCTAACATATCAGACTTTGTAATCGCAAGAAGGCGGTCTTTATGTAATAATTCAGGATTATAAAGACGAAGCTCATTTAACAAAACTTCGTATTCTTTTGCAATGTCATTTGAATCAGCGGGAACCATAAAAAGCAACACCGAGTTACGTTCGATATGTCGTAAGAAACGTAAACCTAGACCTTTCCCTTCGTGTGCCCCTTCAATAATTCCCGGAATATCAGCCATTACGAATGATTGATAATTACGGTAAGGAACAATCCCTAAATTAGGGCGAACCGTTGTAAACGGATAGTTTCCAATTTCAGGTTTTGCAGAACTCACCACAGAAAGTAAGGTACTTTTACCAGCATTTGGAAAACCAACTAAACCAACATCAGCAAGGATTTTTAATTCTAAAATCATCCACGCTTCTTGACCTGGTTCACCCGGTTGAGCAAATTGAGGTGCACGGTTTGTACTTGATTTGAAATGGCTATTTCCTTTACCTCCTCGACCTCCCGGAACTAAAATACGTTCCTCTCCGTCTTCAGAAATTTCAAATAGAACTTCACCTGTTTCCCCATCTTTTGCGATTGTACCTAAAGGAACTTCAATATACTTATCTTCTCCTTCAGCACCCGTTTTTAATTGACCAGTACCATGTACACCATGCCCTGCTTTGATATGTTTCTGAAATTTCAAGTGTAAAAGTGTCCACAATTGCGCATTTCCCTTCAAGATGATATGACCTCCACGGCCACCATCTCCTCCATCAGGACCACCCAACGGGATATACTTCTCACGGCGGTAGTGAGTTGAACCACCACCACCATTACCAGAAGTACAATTTATTTTTACGTAATCTACGAAATTATCAGAAGCCATCTTTTTATTTTATGGCGTCAATCGCCGTATATAAACGGTTAGAAATCTCATCGATTTCACCAATACCGTTGATAGAAACAAATTTACCTTGTGCTTGATAGAAATCTTTCACTGGTTTTGTTTCGTTATTGTAAACGTTAATTCTGTTTTGAATAATTTCCGGATTAACATCATCAGGTCTACCGCTTGATTGACCTCTTAACAATAAACGTTTTCTCAATTCTTCTTCTTCTACTTCCAACGCTAACATGACAGAAATAGTAGTGTTTAAAGATTCTAAAAACGCATCTAATGCAACTGCTTGTGCATTTGTACGAGGAAAACCATCAAAAATAAACCCATTAGATTCAGGATGCTTCAAAACTTCAGAACGTAACATATTAATTGTTACCTCATCTGGAACTAATGCTCCTTTGTCCATATAACTTTTAGCCAACATACCAAGTTCAGTTTCTCCCTTGATGTTTGCTCTAAAAATGTCACCCGTAGATAAATGAACTAATCCGTACTTGTCAATCAATCGTTCAGATTGCGTTCCTTTTCCTGCTCCCGGAGGGCCAAATAAAACAATATTCAACATAATTCTAAAAGTGGGTTTTCACCCAGATTTGTTTGGTAAATAGTAGTTAACTACCTTTAATATCCTATTTTACAAAAATTTCAAAGGCATTTAAATCATAAGACGTAAACACTCAAATTCAAGTTGCTTAAGTCACATAATTCGGTGCAAAGGTATGACTTTTAAACGAAAAAATGGACTTTAAATAAACATTTAACAAAAATCTACAAAACATACCTGATTAGTATGATATAAATTCATCTAAGTCAATTAACCTACTAAATCTTTATAAAATATTTATATCATATTAAATAGATTTGTAAAAAGCCAAATGCCTTGAATATTTTAAATTTTAATAAAATTAGTACAACAAAACAGTACTTAATAAGTATCGGATTTATTGCTATAACAGCAAGTATCTGCTTTTCATTATCCAATTTTATTGACTATAAATCAGATGCTTTAATCCTATTAATGACCGTTTCAATAATCGCTATGTTATTTGATATAGGACCCGTAGTTTTCGCTGCTTTTTTAAGTGCTTTGGTTTGGATATGGTTTTTCATTCCACCTATTTATACCTGGGTGATAAAAAGCACAGATGATAAAATAATGATTTTAATGTACTTTATTGTCGCTTCAATTAATACGGTCCTTACAATTAAAATCAGAAAAATTGAAAAGAAAACTAAAATTAGAGAAGAAAAAGAGCACACCCTTCGATTGTACAACACACTTTTAAATTCTCTATCTCATGAATTAAGAACGCCAATAGCAACAATTATTGGGGCTACCGACAACTTACAGTCGAACAACGAAAAGTTAGACCAAGAAATTAAAAACGAATTAATTACTGAAATATCAAAGGCTTCATTACGATTGAGTAACCAAGTCGAAAATTTATTGAATATGTCTCGTTTAGAATCAGAATATTTGATGCCAAAAATGGATTGGTGTGATATAAATGAATTAGTTTACAACGTTCTAGATCAATTAAAAGACGAATTACAAAACAGAAAAATTAACGTTCAAATTCAAGAAAATTTCCCTTTAGTACAACTTGATTTTGGTTTGATGGAACAAGTAATCAAAAACTTAATTGTGAACGCTAATAATTATACTCATAAAGAATGTATTATAAATATTACAGCTCTGTATGAAAACCATCATTTAATCCTTGTTATTGAAGACAATGGAGACGGATTTCCAGAAAATGAAATGAATCTTGTATTTGATAAATTCTATCGACTAAAAAACTCTAAAACAGGAGGTACAGGATTAGGATTATCCATTGTTAAAGGATTTATAGAAGTACATAAAGGTAAAATAGAATTAGAGAACAAAATAGAAGGAGGTGCCAAATTCACCATTTCTATCCCTTGTGAAATCAATGAATTAGAAAATTATGCCAACGAGTAATGCACACATTTTAGTAATAGACGATGAAAGCCAAATTCGTCGTATGTTACAAATTACCTTACAAAGTAATGATTACCGATTTTCAGAAGCCGAAAATGGAAAAGAAGGAATTATCAAAGCAGCAAATCATCCACCAGATTTAATCTTATTGGATTTAGGATTACCCGATGAAAGTGGTCATAAAATTTTACAAAAATTACGTGAATGGTACCAAAAACCTATAATTATTTTGTCCGCTCAAAGTAGTGAAATAGATATCATTCAAGCACTCGACAATGGGGCAAATGATTATTTAGTAAAACCTTTTAGAACCGGTGAGTTATTAGCTAGAATACGTTCAGGATTAAGAGGTTCAATTCTTAACGTAGAAGAATCTCCGGTGATTTTATGTGGGGAATTACAAATCGACTTAGCTGCAAGAATTGTAAGTAAAAGTGGGGAAGAAATTAAACTTACCTCAACGGAATATTCATTGCTTAGTCTATTATTTCGTAATGAAGGTAAAGTACTTACTCACCACTTTTTACTAAAAGAAGTTTGGGGACCTAGTTATATAGACCAGTCACAATATCTCCGTGTTTATATAGCTCAATTAAGAAAGAAAATAGAAGATGATCCAAACAGACCAAAGCATATTATAACAGAATCAGGTGTTGGATATAGATTTAAATAGTTTATAAAATATTTATAACTTCTATATTGATTAAAACCTTTAACTATGAAAACAAATCTATTTATGCTGTTTTTTCTACTATGTGGAAACTTTCAAGCTCAAGGAATATATAAAACTGCTAATGATTTATTAAATAATACGTATTGTATAACCGCAAACACTGGCGAAAAAATAATTATCAATTCAGGAACTATTTTCAAAGGAAATATAGTTAACGTAAAAGTTGGAAATAAAAAACAACAATTAAATAAAAGTGAATTTTACGGTTATAGGGATGAAAATAATGTGGTCTATCGTTTTTTCGAAGATCAAACATATGAATTATTAAATCCTGATGAAAAGATTTTTATCTACCGCAAAAAAGTACTAGGTGGTCCAAAAGGAAACTTTCCTACTTACAAATACTTTTTTAGTTTAACACCAGAAAGTAACTTGTTAGATTTAAATATAATTAACGTAAAAAATTGTTTCAAAAATAATCCAACATTACTTGAAAAAATTGACTTACATTTTAAGAATGATGGTGAGTTAATTGAGTATGATACATTCAACAAAAAATTCAAATTAAACAACGTGCTTGGATAAGCACGTTGTTTAATTTATAAAGACTTATACCTCATCCCTGGTAATTGCTGTACCACTCCTTCTAATTCAAGCTTCAATAAGATTCCTGTTAATTTACTTGAATTGATTTCTGTTTTAATACTCAAAACATCGATTGATATTTCCTTTTTCTCTTGAATAACACCTACAATCATCTGCTCTTCTTCAGACAAATTTGGAAACAAACTTTGTTGTATCACTTTGTTTTCATTTGTTTTGTCCCAACTCATCCATTGAATAAAATCTGAACTATTTGTAATTAGATGTGCTTTTTGTTTTTGAATTAACAAATTACACCCTTTTGAAAATTCACTCTCCACATTCCCGGGAAAGGCAAAAACATCCCTTGAATAATCGTTTGCTAATTCGGCTGTAATCATAGAACCTCCTTTCTCCCCACTTTCGATAACAATTGTTGCATCACACATTCCAGCTACAATGCGATTTCGCATCGGAAAATGTTCTCTATCAGGTAAAGTACCAGGTAAAAATTCAGAAAGCAACCCACCATTTTCCAACATTTGTTGAGCAACGTTTTTATGAACAGAGGGATAAATGCGATCTAATCCGTGTCCAAGTACTCCAATTGTTTGAATTCCTAATTCTACACACCGTTGGTGGGCATAAACATCAATCCCATAGGCTAAACCACTTACCACAACGACTTGCTGGTCTTTTAAACCATCTAACAATTCGTCAATACATCTTTTCCCGTATTTCGTGGCATTTCTTGTGCCAACTATAGATATTACCTTCGGTTGATTAAAATGCATTTTACCTTTCTTAAAAAGCAAAATAGGGGCATCTTCACATTGATTTAAACGAAATGGAAAATCATCAGATTGATAAAATGTGGGTAGAATTTCATTTTTCTCAAAAAAATTCAAATACGCTTCTGCTTTTAGTAAGGCTTCTTCTCTATTTAATGAAATCAGTGTTTTATCTCCAATACTAGGAATTTCTTTCAAGCGTCGTTTTGAAACACGAAAAAAACTTTCAGTATCTATGTGTTGTAATATCGTTCTTACTTTTCGGTGACCAATATTAGGTAATAAGGTTAATGCTATTTCTTCTAACAATGCCATTTTATTTGATTTGCTTATTGAAGTTAGAGAGAATATTAAAAAGATAAACTATTGATTTTCTTGAAAGATTTTGGTATATTAAATAAAAAAGCCGTCAACTTTTCAGTCAACGGCTTTACTTTATACTTTCCTCTTTGTACTTTCTACTTCTTACAATCCTAAAAGTACTTGTAGTGGATCTTTACCTCCAAAAATCATTCTTTCTGGATTTTCTAACATCTCTTTCACTTTCACTAAGAAACCTACAGATTCCTTACCATCAATAATTCTGTGATCATACGAAAGTGCTACATACATAATAGGACGGATTTCTACCTTTCCATTAATCGCTACAGGACGCTCAACGATATTATGCATACCTAAAATAGCTGATTGTGGTGGGTTAATGATTGGAGTTGATAACATTGAACCAAATACACCACCATTCGTGATTGTAAATGTTCCTCCAGTCATATCATCTGGTGTAATTTTACCATCTCTTGCTTTGATTGCTAAACGCTTAATTTCACGTTCGATCTCTGCCAAAGTCATTTGTTCTGCATTACGAACCACTGGTACCATTAATCCTTTTGGTGACGAAACGGCAATACCTACATCTGCATAATTATGGAAAACAACTTCATTTCCATCAATTTGTGCGTTCACTGCAGGGAATATATTTAATGCTTCTGTTACGGCTTTTGTAAAGAAAGACATAAAACCTAAATTAACTTCGTGGAATTTCGCAAAACTATCTTTGTATTTTGCTCTTAAATCCATTATTGGTTTCATATCTACTTCGTTGAAGGTAGTCAACATCGCTGTTTCGTTTTTCACAGAAACCAAACGCTCTGCAATTTTACGACGTAACATCGACATTTTCTCACGACTTTGCTCGCGTGTACCGCCCCATCCTTGTACTGCATCAGCACTGATACCCGCTGACATCGCAGCGATTACATCTTGTTTTGTGATACGTCCATCTTTTCCTGTTGCGCTTACTTTATTCGCTGGAACATTGTTCTCAGCCATCATTTTAGCTGCTGCTACAGATGGAGTTCCAGATGCATAAGAAGTTTTCTCGTTTACCGGATTAGGTGATGGAGATGGAGCCGCTTTCGGAGCCTCTACCTCAACCGCTTTTTCTTCTTTTGCAGGTGCAGGAGCTGCACTACCTTCAGGTCTTGCTGCTGCTGTGTCAATCAAACATACTACTTGACCAACTGCAACCACATCCCCTTCTGCTGCTTTTAACGTAATTACACCACTTTGTTCAGCAGGTAATTCTAACGTTGCTTTATCTGAATCAACCTCAGCAATTGCTTGGTCTTTTTCAACGTAATCACCATCAGATACCAACCAAGTTGCGATTTCTACTTCTGAAATCGATTCTCCTGGACTAGGTACTTTCATTTCTAAAACTGACATACGATATCTTTTTTAATATTATTATTTCGCGTTAATAGTTGCATATTCAAAAATGTCGCTAAATAATTTAGCCAAACGTTTTTTATGCAATGAAGATGAACCTTCTGCTGCTGCTGCTGAAGCTTGTCTTGTAATACCAATCAATGGTAAATGTCTTAACTTCATTGCAATGTATCTCCAAGCGCCCATATTTTCAGGCTCTTCTTGTGCCCAAATAATGTTTTTCGCATTTGGATAACTAGCAACTAATGCATCAAATTGCTCTTGAGGGAAAGGATATAATTGCTCAATACGGATAAACGCCATATTTTCAACACCTAACTCTGCCGCTTTTTCAGAAACTTCATAGTAGAATTTACCTGTACAGAATACTAAAGTATCTACTTGATTTCTGTTTGCATTTTTATCATCGATGATTTCTTGAAATGAACCAGTTGCCATTTCCTCTAATGTTGACACAGCACTTGGGTATCTTAACAACATTTTCGGAGAGAAAACAACCATTGGTTTTCTGAAATCACGTTTTACTTGTCTTCTTAATACGTGGAAATGGTTTGCAGGTGTTGAAGTATTCACCACTTGGATATTCTCATCTGCACATTGCTGTAAGAAACGTTCCATACGTGCACTCGAATGCTCTGCACCTTGACCTTCATATCCGTGTGGCAATAACATCACCAATCCAGATTGTGTTGACCATTTGTCCTCACCCGCAGTAATAAATTGATCCACCATAATTTGAGCTCCATTGAAGAAATCTCCAAATTGTGCTTCCCAAATAGTTAATCCTTGTGGCGTTGCTAATGAATAACCGTATTCAAAACCTAACACACCGTATTCAGATAATAAAGAATTATATACACTAAATGCAGCTTGTTTTTCAGCTAATAAATTTAATGTGATGATTTCTTCTTCTGTATCTTCCGTTTTAACAACTGCGTGTCTGTGTGAGAATGTACCACGCTCTACATCTTGACCAGAAAGACGCACTGGGTGTCCTTCCACTAATAACGTAGAATATGCCAACATTTCAGCAGTACCCCAATCTAATTTATTGTCTTTAACTGCATTTAAACGATCTTCGAATATTTTAGAAATCTTACGGAAATATTTTTTTCCTTCAGGTAGTGTAGCTAATTTATGACCTAATTGCTCTAATTGTGCTTTGTCAACACCTGTTTCAATAGATTTTACAAAATCCTCCGCTTTACCGTGTCTGAAACCTTCCCAAGTAGTTTTAAGGAAATCCCAAACGATTGCTTTGTCATTTTGTTTTGAAGCTAAATGTTGTTCTTCTAAATATTGATTGTATTTCTCTTCAATTTCTTTCGCTTTGTCAGCAGTTACAGCACCTTCAGCCAAGATTTGTTTTAGGTAAATGTCTTTTGGATTTGGGTGTTTAGCAATAATATTGTACAAATGAGGTTGTGTGAATTTAGGCTCATCCCCTTCATTGTGACCATATTTACGGTAACATAATAAATCAATAAAGATATCTCTACCAAATGTTTGACGGTACTCAATAGCAATCTCCACTGCTTGTAAAACCGCTTCTACATCATCTCCATTCACGTGGAAAACTGGACATAAAGTTGTTTTAGCAACATCTGTACAGTAAGTAGATGAACGAGCATCTAAATAGTTTGTAGTAAATCCAACTTGGTTATTTACTACAATGTGTACTGTTCCTCCAGCCCTATATCCATCTAATTGTGCCATTTGTACTACTTCGTACACGATACCCTGACCTGCAACTGCAGCGTCACCGTGTACCATTACCGTACAAACTTTCTTTTCGTCTTTGTATTGAGCATCAATTTTTGCTCTAGCAATACCTTGAACCACTGGGTCAACCGCCTCTAAATGTGAAGGGTTTGGCGCTAATGTTAAGCCTACTTTCTTCCCGTTTTTAGCCGTAATTTCAGAAGTATATCCTTGGTGGTATTTCACGTCACCATCAAAATTTCCTTCAAACTCGAATTCTTTTCCTTCGAATTCAGAGAAAATATCTTGTGGACGTTTTTCAAAAATGTTTGTTAACGTGTTCAAACGGCCTCTGTGTGCCATTCCCATTACGAAATATTCAACACCTAAATCAGCCCCTTTTTGAACCAAGGTGTCTAATGCAGGAATTAAAGCCTCTCCTCCTTCAACAGAGAAACGCTTTTGTCCAACGTATTTTTTACCTAAAAACGCTTCAAAACTAGACGCTTGATTTAATTTAGTGAAAATTTCCACTTTACGATTGGCATCGTATTTCGGACGATTTTTAAGTTCGATTTTATTTTTAATCCACTCCAAACGTTCCGGCTCTCTCATATACATAAACTCAATACCAATTGATTGGCAGTAAGTTTCCTCTAAATGAGCGATAATATCCTTCAACGTAGCTGCACCGATACCGATTTGAGAACCAGACTGGAAAACAGTAGTTAAGTCTGCTTCGGTCAATCCGAAATTTTCAATCGCTAACGTTGGCTCGTATTTTCTACGATCACGAACAGGATTTGTTTTTGTGAATAAATGTCCACGAGTACGGTACCCGTTGATCAAATTCAACACCTTAAATTCTTTTTGAAAATTTTCAGGAATGTCTCCTTTTTCGTCGTAATTTGTTTGAGCAAATTCAAAGCCCTCAAAGAATTTTTGCCAACCAAGGTCAACACTTTCAGGGTCTTGCTTGTAGGATTTATATAGAAAATCTATTGCAGATACATCTGCGTTACCCACGTATGTTACTTTATCCATGTTTTAAGCACATATTAACAGAAGGGCGAAGTTACAAATTAATTGTTTTTAGGGGAATTTTAAGTACGATTATTTACAAGAAAAATTACTTATCATGGAATTTCAGTTCTTTTTTATATTTAGGAAAACTTTTATGACTTTCTACTTTAAACTTTTTACTCCTTTATTTAGAATATTTCTCTCTAAAAAACACTTTTTGGGCTTCTCTTCGAATCACTTCCCAAGCAAATAATTGCATCCAATTTTGTTCCTGTGAAGTTGCATATTGAACGTACACGTTTTCGGAGATATCAATCGTATATAAAAGTGGTTGCCACGAAGAAGCTTTTTTCTCTACGATGTACATTAACGCTTCTGAAACTGCTTCTGATAACTGCTGAATATCAATTACCTCATCACAAAATTCAGGGTAAAAGCTAAAACCATGGATTTCAAAATCTTTCGCCAGTTGACGCTGTGTTTTTAAACGAAATAAATCATTCGAAAAATGTGCCTCTAACTCTTGATTAAATTGTACTGGAAACATTAACGTTCAACAATTTTAAATAAAACAGGACGACTTGGTGTAGCATCGTTTTCAAAAGGGGCTGTTTGTAAATTTAAAATATAACGACCATCTTGAATTTCATCTGAAACATAGATAAATTCCGTAATCGTTTTGTCAAATTGCGGATTGTTTGGAACTTGCCAAAAAGCATGGTGGAATAACAATTTTCCTTCGTCATTTTCTCTGTCAACAGAAGGTAGATCAATTAAAAAATGTTTTACTTGTCTGTTATTCAACACTTCAACACAGCTCACATCCAAATAAGGAGGATTGGTAGAAGAGTAGTTTTTGTGCTTTTTAGCAATCGAATTGGGAGTAGTTCTCAATACTACCGCATCAACTCGCTCTGAAGTTATGGCTTTTTCAATTTGTGATTTTATTATCACATCATCCCACACTTGATCTTTATCATTCCATTGTTTTTCAGGAGTAATAGTTATCACTTCTGCAGTAAAAAACGCTTCTTTTAGATTTTTATTAAGCGAATGAATTTCTTCTGTAATATGCCCTAAACATTCCGTATGCGTACCATGTCCATGCGGATTAAAAAAGATATTTCTGAAATTTGTACTAGCTCCTTCCGATACCAACCCTACAAAACCTTCAGCTCGAACAGGCTCAAAAACAGGTTTATCAACATACCATGCCAAAGGATTATTTTCGTCATTTGATAAAGGAATAGAAATATCTAATCCTTTACTAGTATCTATAAAATGGTAATTATCTAAATATAAAATCATTGTGTCTTATTTAGGTAGTTTCGCAACCATCGCTCTATATGCTTCTTTAAAGTCACTTTTTCCTTGACAACCCATCGTTACTGCAGCATTATGAAAATGTTCAATGCGATTTTCAGGATTTGGATGCGTACTTAAGAATTCTGGAACTCTACCTCCTTGCCCTTGTTTTTCTAATTTCTCAAAAAATGCAGCAGCACCATCTGCTCGGTATGGAGTGTTACATAAATACAAAACAGAACGTTGATCCGCCTCTGTTTCGTGATTTCTTGAAAATTTTAACCCGATTAAGGATGTAGATAATTGGGTAATGGTTGGACTAGTTTGACCTAACACGATTAATTGAGCAACATCTGCAACAAACGTTAATCCATACATCGTAGTAATTTGTCTTGTAGAATGGCGCATATCCGCGTGTCCAATCTCGTGAGCTAAAACCCCCGCTAGTTGATCTTCGCTTTCTAAAAACTTTAAAATTCCCGTATAAACATATATGTAACCACCTGGTGTACAGAAAGCATTTAACGTTTTATCATCGTGAATGATTTTGATTTTCCATTCAAACTCACTGCGATAATCTACTTTGCCAGAGTTGAGAATATTGTCTCTTACTTTATTTACATAGGCATATACCTCTGCATATCTTGACTGGTCTAATAATGGATAATTCGTTGGATCAGATGAAATTTGTAAGTCGGCTTGTTTACCGAAATTTTTATCTGCCGACAAAGGCAATATATTAATCCCTTTTCCTTTGTTTCTAGGATCCATCATCCCACAAGCACTTGCCAATAACACGGCAAAAACAATCACAAAACGAAGCGTAGTATTCATAATTTCTATGTTTTCAAAACAAAAATAAATATTCCATCTTGATTATAGACCTACTAATTTTTAAACGGTAGTAAATGCATCTTCAATGTGCTCAATTTCTGTTCGAAACTGATTGTGAACTATGGAAATAATATCAAAACGCGTATGCAAACTGATTTGACGTTCTTTCACAAACATATTTGCCACTTTGATAATTTGTTTTTGTTTGGCTCGTGTCACTGCCCTCCAAGGTTCTCCAATCTCGGCAGTCTGTCTTGTTTTTACTTCAGTTACCACCACTTGATTATCGAAAAGTGAAATGATATCTGCCTCCAAATGACCTAATCGGTAATTGAATTCCAAATGTTTGTAGCCTTTTTCTGCTAAAAAATTACGAGCTAATTCTTCCCCGTAAACTCCTAATTCATACGTTGTCATATTCTCTTTTCTTATATAAGTTAAGAAAAAATAGGAAATAGATGATTTTTGTTTAATGTAGATAAATTAAAACTTCCCCCCTTTGGAGGGGGATAAAGGGGGAGGAAATCACCCCAACGCCTTCATCGGTTTTTCCAACTTCCAAGCCAACCAAACGAAAATAGCAATACAAAGATTATGTACAATCAATCGCATTGTAAGACTTTGAATATCTAATCCTTTACAGATAAAAAACAACAACATAGTGATAATCATATAAAAGAAAAACTTACGTAAATTGTATTTAATCGGATAGTATTTTTGCCCCAACACATACGAAGCTACCATTTGCGCTGCATAAACAATCAATGTAGCCCAAGCACACGCCCAATAACCGTAGGTTGGTATAAAAATCCAGTTTATGGTTATCGTTAAAATAGCACCTCCGATAGATATAAAGGCTCCGAATTTCGTTTGTCCCGAAAGTTTGTACCAGATACTTTGATTGTAATAAATCCCCAAAAAGACATTCGCCATCAATAAAATCGGCACAACCCCTAATCCAACCCAGTAACTTTCATTTCGGATAAAATGTTTGAAAAGGTCAATATCTAACGAAACTACAAGAAAAACCAAACAAACAGTCGCTACAAAGTAGTTCATCAATTTGCCATACAATTTATTTTTATCCTGATTTTTGGCTTGAGAAAAGAAAAAAGGTTCCGCCGCATAGCGATAGGCTTGAAGCAAAATTGAAACCAACATGGCCAACTTATATACCGCTGAATAAATACCTACTTGTGCCGTAGCATCTTCAATGGTATGCCCATTTTCAAATAAGACTTTTTTAAGCATCGCTCTATCCAAGGTCTCATTTACAATTCCAGCAAATCCGGCAACAACCAATGGCAAAGCATAAACCAACATCTCTTTACCCAAAGCAACATCAAACTTAAAACGAAGTTGTAAAAAGTACTTATACAACAACGCAGGTTTTACCAAAGCAGAAATTAAGTTTGCAATGAAAATATACAACACCCCTTGTTCTGGATGCTCTTTGTTAAACATCGTAAGCATAAACAACAAATTCAACCCGATATTTACCAAGATAGAAGCGACTTGAATACCAGCAAATTGTTTGGCTTTTTCTTCAGAACGCAATCGTGCTAATGGAATGCTCGAACACGCATCCACACATACTATGATGAATAATAAAAAGATATATTCGCTGTGTTTTGGATACAACAACCAATCCGCGATTTCTTGTAAGAAAAAAACTCCGATTAAGAAAAACAACACATTAATAACCAATACAGTCAAAAAAGCATTTCTAAAAACAGTTTCTTTATCTGTTTTCTCCTTGATATAACGGAAAAAAGTCGTCTCCATTCCGAAGGTTAAAAAAACCACCAAAAAGGCTATATATGCATATAACTCTGAAACGACACCATAATCCGATGGATCCGCAAAAACATGAGTATATAGGGGAACCAATAAATAATTCAACAACCTACCAACGATACTTGATAGACCATAAATTGCAGTTTGCCCTAATAGTTTTTTTAACGGATTCAAAAGTTCTTAAAAATTTGGTTTTCTTTTTTCAACAAACGCAGTGGTTCCTTCTACGAAATCAGGAGTTCCGAAACATTTTCCAAACTCATCGATTTCTACATCAAATCCATTCACTCCATCTGTTCCTTGCGCATTGACAGCTCTGATTGCACTTGCTATTGCAGTAGAAGAATTGGCACAAATTTTAGCTGCTAATTTTTCAACTTTTTCTTTTAACTCAGCAGGTTCACACACATCATTTACCAAGCCCCAACGTAAAGCCTCTTCTGCACCTATCATCCCCGCTGTAAAAATCATTTCGTTTGCTTTTCCTTTTCCTACCAATGCAGTCAATCGTTGAGTTCCTCCATAACCAGGGATAACTCCCAACGAAACTTCTGGTAAACCCAACTTCGCATTACTTGTAGCAATACGAATGTGAGATGCCATCGCAAGCTCTAAACCACCACCCAATGCAAATCCATTAACGGCTGCAATGACAGGTTTATTGCTTTGCTCAATCACATTAAACAATTTCTCTTGCCCCTCTTTGGCTAAATTTTTTCCTTGTTCTGGTGTAAAATCAGCAAATTCTTTGATATCTGCTCCTGCGACAAATGATTTTTCACCCGAACCAGTTAATACTATTACTCGAACTTCATTATTCTGATTTGCAGCTAAAATCGCTTGATGTAATTCCTCAATAGTTACTTTATTCAATGCATTCAATTGATTAGGTCTATTGATTGTAATCCATTGAATTTTATTTGATTGTTCAACTAATAAATTAGTGTATTCACTCATACTATTTTCTATTTATTTCGATAATTCTTATATAATTTCACCGCAATCATCAACGATACTCCTACGCCAAAAAATCCTGCAATTCCGCCGATCCAACTCATCGTTGTTTGCATTTCTACTAAAAAAACAACTGCCACTAAAAATAGCGTTGCTAATTCATTCCATAAACGTAATTGAGTAGATGACCATTTGATTTCATCACGCTTCAACTGTTTCATTGTACGTTGACAAATAAAATGATAGATCAACAACAAAACAATAAAAGTCAATTTAATGTGCATCCACGGTTGTTGTAACAAATATGGATTTAAAATCAACATCCATACACCAAAAATGACCGTTAACACCATTGCAGGAGTAGTGATAATCCACCATAGCTTGTGTTGCATAATTTTAAATTGGTCTGTCAAAATTTTAGCTTCATTAGCAGGTTTGTCTTTCGTTTCAACATGGTAAATAAATAAGCGAACCATGTAAAATAGTCCAGCAAACCAACTAACTACAAAAATGATATGTAATGCTTTTATCGCTTGGTAATCCATAATGCCTAACTAATGCCCTTTGCCTATTGCCTCAAAGCTATTTTACACTTTTAACCCTTTTACCACTCTGTCTTTGCGTCGTGTTTTTTGTAATTTTTTAATCACTACCAACAAAAAGGCATTTCCGGAATTGGAAGTTGCATAGTAGGTTTCCCCACCATATTGTACTTCACCACCTTTTTCTAGATCCCAATTATTGGCAATAAAATAATAACGTCCAGTCACTTGATTTTCACGAATTCCAAACTTAATTGTTTTACCCGGACCTAATTCAAAACGAATATTAACATTACCATTAGCATCGTATGAATCAAAAATACATTTTGTATTAACAGGTATAATTATTCTATCTTGGATTTTATTTTTACTCGTAACCAAAGTACCGTCTTCTGTTTTAGCTTTACTTCCTCTTGTGATATTTTTCTCTAAAACAATAGTTGTAGACGTGTAAAATTGAACCTTTTTCATGTTTTCAGCTTCATCTAGATTGTATTCTTTTTTGATGTCTTCTGTAAAAGGAACTTTCACTCCACAAGAAACAATCACCATTAAGCTCATTAAAATCAATGCATATTTCATAATAAAAATCTTCATAGTTTGCACAAATGTAAAAAATCAATCTGCCTTATAACTCACCTTTTTCAATATTTATGCCCAATGAAATGTTAAACAACCCTAAATTTTGACTTAAATTGTAGCAGTTAATTGTTTATTTTTGAAAATTCAATGTAAAACAATGAAAATTCACGTACAATCTTTTGCTTTTGGTCCATTTCAAGAAAACACCTACATCGCTTACAACGATGAAAAAACAGCAGTGATAATTGACCCGGGATGTTCTAATTCCTATGAACAA
>JBILUY010000163.1:0-5884 GCA_044370735.1 Crocinitomicaceae bacterium
TTTGAAAAGGATTTTGCGTTAAAAAATAACGTGCTTGAAAAGGGGATTGCATTTGAAAAAATAATTAATTCAGGTTTTTGTGTCTTTTCTTTTGAAGGGAAAAAAATTATAATCGCTGATATCAAAGAGAATGTTGATCCATATTTGATTTTAGATCAAGATGTAGGTCGAAAAGAAATTGTACCAGGATTAAGAAAAAATTATCAAGGGATATACTTCTCAACCAATGCTTCTAAATTAAATGAAGAATGTTTTATTGAAGTACTTGATGATAAATTAATAATTTCTCAAAATCAAAAAGATTTTGATATTTTGTTAGATCTACTAGAAAATAAGAAGACCCTAAACAGAAATACGAATGAAATTAACTTCATTTTTAATAGGTTTCCAAAAAGAGTTATATACCGGGGGGTAACTGAAGTTAAAAACGAAGCTGTTGTTAGTAATAATGATAGATTAGTAAGTTATATTAAGATTGAAAAGATTTTAAATCAAATTCATGAAAAGACTTTCCCTACTATTTCAAATGTTTTATCAATAAAAAGTGGACAAAAGAACATATATATATTTACTAATAGCGAAATAATAAAAATGAATGAAAATTCAATTTCTTTATCTGTTAAATATAAAGGTGTTTTAAAAGGTGAACCTGTTGTTTATGAAGAAAATAATCAAGATAAAATATTTTTTACTACTTCAGAAAAATTGTATTTAATCGATGAAAATTTTGATAATCTAAATGGTTATCCGATTATCCTTAAATCAGAACCTTTATTACCATTTTATAGATATGGCCCGAATAAATTAATCGGTTTATCAAAAACAAATTTTATATCAATTTCTGATAGCCTAGGTAATGTAAAAAAACGGATCAAGACTGATTTTAAAAATCAAACTCAACAATTTTACTGTTTTAATACGAATATTGATTTAGGAGTAGTTTATGATAGAAACAAGGTGTATTTTATTGAAATAGAGAATCCAAAGCTTGTTAATATGATGGAATTACAAAATTCTTCTTCGGTATTTTTAATTTCACAAAACTCTCAAGCCTTTTTTTATATTAAAAATTCGAAATTAATTCGAAATGGGTTTCAAGGGGAGTTATTCAATTGTGCAAATGGTAATAATTTAAGACAACTTAAAGCATATTTTGAAATGAATTTAGTAAGTGTTCTTTCAAATTCAAGTATAGCTTTGTTTGATGTTGATGGAAAATGTATTTCAAAAATCAAATTACCGAATAAATCGATCTCATCATATGATGTAATAAAGAATAGTAAAGGAGAATCTTTTGTTATTTTAACTAATGAGTTGACAAAAGATAATTATATCTATACTTTTGATGGTAATGAAATTTTTGATAAGCCGGTTAAAGGCGATAAGTTGTTTTTAATTAATCGCATAGGTCGGAATTTCGAGATATTTGTTTCTTCAAATAACAAATTAATTAAGTATATAAAATAACTATGATAAGGATCGGAAGAAAAAATAGGTTTATATTAAGTTTAGTATCGGGGTTGTTACTTGTATTTTCGTTTCCTGAAATTGGTAATCAATTCTATTTAGCTTTTTTTGCTTTTATCCCATTACTTATTTTAGAAAAAGAAATATCGGATAATAACTATAAATCATCAAAACTACTTGTTCACTCATATTTCACTTTTTTAATTTATAATATTGGTACAACTTGGTGGATTTGGAATGCTAGTCCAGGAGGTGCAGTTTTAGCTTTTCTTTTAAATGCGCTTATTATGGCTTTTACTTTTCAATTATTTCATATTACCAAGAAAAAAATTGGGAAGTTTGAAGGTTATATTTCATTTGTGTTGTATTGGATTACTTTTGAATATATCCATTTTCAATGGGAATTATCATGGCCTTGGTTGAATCTTGGTAATATTTTTGCAAATAGTGTCAAAATAATTCAATGGTATTCTATAACAGGAGTTTTAGGAGGGACTTTGTGGATATTGGTGATTAATCTAATTGGATTTAAAATTATTAAGAACTTATTAATTCATAAATACAAAATAAAAACTCAAATCTATTATTTAGGTTCATTAATTTTAATATTATTTGTTCCCATTTTTATTTCATTATATCAATATAATAATTCAACGGATGAAGGTGTAAAAACAACAGTGGTTGTTACACAGCCTAATGTTGATCCTTATAATGAAAAGTTCACAGGGTCTGTGGAAAGCCAGTTAGACAAAATATGTGATTTAGTAGATCAAAAAGCTGACGAGAACACTGATTTTGTTTTGGCCCCAGAAACAGCATTACCTTTTACTTTTTATGAAGATGAAGTTGATAGAATTGTCTATTTCCATTATTTGATTGAACGTAAAGCTGTTTGGAAAAATGCTTCTCTTTTGATTGGAGCCTCTACAAAAAAGTTTTTCAAACATAAAAAATCTCGGGCATCTAGAAAATTAGTTGATGGTCCAGGATTTGAAGAGTTTTACAACTCTTCGATGTTGGTCGATTTTCATGATAAACCTAAATTTGTCCATAAATCAAAATTAGTTTTAGGAGTTGAAAAGATACCTTTTTCAAATATTTTTCCTTGGTTAGAAGAATTATCCATAAACAATGGTGGGGCATCAGGTACCCTTGGAATTGAAGATTATGCACAAGTTATGAAGTCTCATAAGATTACTTTTGCTCCTGTAGTTTGTTACGAATCTATTTATGGAAACTATATAGCACAACAATGTAAAAAAGGAGCTCAAATAATTTTTGTATTAACAAATGATGGATGGTGGGGAAACACTCCTGGTTATAAGCAACATTTTGCATTTTCAAGATTAAGAGCAATCGAAAATAGAAAATCTCTTGCTCGTTCAGCAAATACTGGAATTTCTGGTTTTATAAATCAAAGGGGAGATGTGATTAAGAAATCAAGTTATTGGAAAGAAGATGTTTTAGCTAATTCATTAAAGAGAAATTCGATCAAAACATTTTATACTTTAAATGGAGATTATATTGGAAGAAGCTTGGGAATCGGTTCGTTAATTCTCTTATTCTTAATTCTTACAAAGTTTTTTAAAAGAATACTTTATAAATCAAAATTATAACTTTATCAGTTTTTCTTGATAAATTAAAGTGTCATTTTCTAGAACAATAATGTAAATTCCATTTTCAAATTTACTAAGGTTTATTTCCTTGTCAAAATTTTCTTGCTCTAGTAATTCACCTTTTGTGTTGTAAATTTTATATTTTGTAAATGCAATTTTACTAAATATAGATATTCTACTAGAAGTAGGGTTTGGAGAAAAAACAATGCTTTTTTCTAAATTGGTAATATTCTTTAGATTGTTTGTTTTTATTCCTATGCAATTTGTGGTGTCAACTAATTCGCAATTTTGATTGCTTAAAATTACTGCATAACTATCTGTATATTTAGTTTTTAAAAAGGTATTTTGATTTTCAACGATAATTTTTTTATCACAATTGTACCATTGATATTTTATATTATCAGTTAGTTTATCAGTTATAAAAATTGTATCATTTTTTGTGTCTAAAGTAGTGTTAGATAGAGATTCATCTAGATGTGTCAGATGTATTTCATTTTTAACGTTTTCGCAGTCTAGGATTTTTATATCCCAATCATAGAAGAAATAATAATAATCATATGCTGCATTGGATGCATTACTTCTTTTAATAGATATTATATCATTGATAGCATAAGGATATTTAACATTGCTTGCACTTCTAGAAAGATTTATAATTCCATTTCCAAGTCCAAGTTGATAATCATTATTTGGATCTATTTTGAAATTAATATAAATTCTATTTGTTCCAATGGGAATATTTATTTGTTTTGATTGTAATACTACACCTTTACTGTTTCTTAATTCGATATTTCTAGTTCCAGCTATTTGTGTGGTTACTTCCACGCTTTCCAAAATTATTGGTTTGTATACATCAAAAACTAAATAACGTGTATTTGAATTAAAAATACTTGTGTTTTTGGAGCTGTTTACTAGCCCGATACGTTTATGATTATCTTCAAAATTAAAAGTGGTGTCTTTTAAAGTGTTGTATGTTATTGATTTTCCAGTGTCGATAAAATTATGGTTGATATCGTACCAATTTCTAACACCATTGATTGGTTCACTTGGAACAATTTTATAAGGTAATGAACAATAAGACTTATTTGTTTTATTAATTATTGTTTTCGTTTTCTTTATGGTTATTAATTGATTTTTTGTAATAGAGTCTTTTGTTCCACAAATAGAATCACCAAATACTATCAGTTTGATAGTATAATCTCCTTCTTCTTTGAAAGTATAATTAGGTTCAAAATCTGATGAAAATGAAGTATTATTATATAACCAATTAAATTTGTAGGCATTTTGACTAAAGTTTTTAAAATACACAGTTAAAGAGTCACAACCATTTCCGTATGAAATATCAAAATCTGCGTGAATTTTAGCAGAATATTTATTACCAACACCAACAGCATACCACGCATTTACTACCGCTTCTAGTTCATCTGAACAACTACCAAATATATCCTCAGTTGCTTTAATTGAACAGATTCTTGCATCTTTATAATCAGATAATGGTGTAATATAATAAACTAGATTTCTGTAAATAATTTTTGATGCTTTTTCGATACCAATTCCCTTTATGTTAAAAGTGTCATTGTTATCATTTATTCCAGAACCACCATTTACGAGTAGATAAAACCAATAATTTTGAACTCCATTATTAGAATGAATACTTCCAAAACTACCTGTAGGCTTCCAATTTTTTCCTAAATATGTTTTTGGATCATTATTTATTGCTGGGTTTTCTAATGATCTTATTTTTGAACTTACTTCTTCACCAACAATCCAATTCGCTTGTTGAGGTCTTTTATAAAAGTCAATTAGCACTCCAAATATATCACTGAATGATTCGTTAAGAGCGCCAGGTTCATTTTCATTAACTAATTGAGCGGTATTTGCAGTCATACCATGCGTAATTTCATGTCCGATTATATCCATTGAAGCTAACGGTTTCGTAGTTGCATCACCATCTCCAAAAATCATCTGTGTACCATCCCAAAAGGCATTTACAAAGTTTTGCCCGTAATGGATAAGATTTTTTAATTTATATCCTTGGTTGTCAATACTATTTCTTTTGTGAATATTAAAAAAATAGTCATAGGTTGCACTCGCGCCAAAATGAATATCTAAAGCAATTTTCTCAATTTCAGTTTTTAATGAATTCCATTGACCAGTTGAATCAATTATTGGTGAAGCATTTAAAAGATTGGTTTGATTGTACAAAGTTAAAGTTTCGATACCCAAACCTCTTGTTGGATCTAGTAATTTAAACACTCCAGCATTACTATCAACAACAATCTTTTGTTTTCCGCTTAATACAGTATTTACCTCTATTTCTTTTGCAAAACAGTGGTTCTGATTAGTTTTTTTTAAGATTTCACCATTTTGAATATTAAGATATAATTTTGAATGATTTATTGAATTTATCTCTACAATTTCAATTTCGTAACATAAAACTAGTTTGTTTTCATTTGATAACACATATTTTAAAAGAATTTTGTCTTTAAACGAAATTTTATCAAGTGCATCTGATACTGATATTGTGTTACTTATTACTTCTGGAGATGAGAAAAAGATGGTGCCGTTAATATGTGATATTAGGTCATTTTTAAGATGAACGACAAAAATCGCATTAGCTATGTCAATCCCATTATAAATCTCTTGAAATTTTAGATGATCTACAGAAAATTCATCTTTGTCTTTAGAAACTAATTTAAAAGAAAATAAAGAATCATTGACTTGATTATTAAACCAATTCTGTAGATTGTTTAATGTGAATTTTTCATTCGTTGTAAATGATTGATGTATTATATGATTATTGA
>JBILUY010000177.1:0-5279 GCA_044370735.1 Crocinitomicaceae bacterium
AACACCATTCAATTCAGATAAATCAGTAGATTTTGATGCGTTAAGAAAATTAGTTCAACTTCAGTTAAATGGAGGTACAGATTTTTTAGTAGTGATGGGAACTACTGCAGAATCTCCAACATTATCAAATGAAGAAAAAGAATCTGTTTTAGGAACTGTATTAGAGATTAATGCAGGTAAATTACCTGTTGTTTATGGAGTTGGGGGGAATAACACGGAGGAAATAATCAAAAAGGTACAACATTTACCAAATGGAGTTGATGCGATACTTTCAGTATCTCCATACTATAATAAACCAACACAAGAAGGAATATATCAACATTTTAAAGCGATTGCTGAAGCATCTCCAGTTCCAGTGATACTTTATAATGTACCAGGAAGAACCGGTTCGAATATGTTGTCTCAAACAACGTTGAGATTAGCTCAGTTAAAAAATGTAGTGGCTGTAAAAGAAGCTTCAGGAAACATGGAACAAATCATGGAGATAATTAGGTTAGCACCTGAAGGATTTTCAGTTTTGTCGGGAGATGACGCAATTACTATGCCTTTAATTGCTTGTGGAGCAGTTGGTGTAATTTCAGTCGTCGCAAATGCTTTACCTGAAAAATTTTCAGCAATGGTAAATACTTCATTGGTAGGTGATTTTTCGTCTGCTAGAGTGATTCATAATGAGTTACTTTCAATTACCAAGATGTTTTTTGAAGAGGGAAATCCTGGAGGAGTTAAAGTAGCATTAGAAAATAGAGGTATAATGTCTCAAGAGTTACGTTTACCTTTAGTTAAAGTTTCTACTGTATTAGCAGATAGGATAAATACAGAAATGAATAATCTATTGAAATAATTATACTTTATGAAGTTTAAAAACAAAGCTTTATTGTTTTATATTTTCGTATTAGTATTATCATTGTTGAATATTTATAATAATTCTTTCCTGGAAACTAATGTTCTAAGTTTATTAGTTTCATTAATTGGTCTTTCAGGTGTAATTGTTTATTTTTTTAATCCAGAAAAATCTAAAATATTTATTTTGGTTTGGATTTACTCGCAATTATTTTTGATAAGTAATATTTCAAGAACTATAAAAAATGGTCAAATTAAACAATATGAATATTCAATATTGGATTTAACTCAAGTATTTAAAATTCAATTTAGTTTAAGTTTTGATGAGTTAACCTTTGCAATAAATTTTCTAGCAATAATTTATCTAATCATTTTTTATAAGCTAAACATTAAACATTAAACATCAAACATTTATAATTTTTAATCTCATTCCTCATAATGTCATGTCTATATATCAAGAAATAAAACAATTAGTAGATGAAGCTTCAAATATTGTAATTACCTCACATAAATCACCAGATGGAGATTCTATAGGTAGTTCAATTGGACTTTATTTGGTGTTAAAATCTCTAGGGAAAGAAGTAGTTGTTTGTCATCCAGATCCTGCTCCTGATTATTTACACTGGGTTCCATATGTTGATGTAATAGTGAATTGGGAAGAGAAAAAAAACGATGTTCAATCTCATTTTGATCATGCAGATTTGATTTTTTCATTAGATTACAACGAACCTTCAAGAATGGGAGAAGAGATGGGTGGAGCTTTGAGAAAAACCTCTGCTAAAAAAATCATGATTGACCATCATTTAAATCCTGAAAATTATGTAGACGTTATGCTTTCAGATACAACTTCTTGTTCTACCTGTCAATTAGTATTTGATGTGGTGGAAAACGTAGGTTGGTCTGAAAATTTAAATGCTGATGCTGGAATTTGTTTATATCTTGGTATAATGACAGACTCAGGATCTTTTCGTTTTCCATCCGTACTTCCACATACCCATGAAGTGGTTGCTAAATTGCTAAAATTGAATATTAATCATGCAGTTATCCATGAAAATATAAATGATACTAATACTCTAGATCGTTTACGTTTAAAAGGATTCGCATGTGCTGAGAAATTGGTGGTTAATCATGACTTAAAAATTGCATACATATGGTTGACGAAATCAGAATTAGAGAGATTTAATCATCAGAAAGGAGATACGGAAGGTTTGGTTAATACAGCTTTGTCAATTTTAGGTATGAAAGTCGCAGTTTTATTTACCGAAGCTGATGGATATGTTAAAATGTCTTTCCGATCAAAAGGTTCCGATAATCCGGTAAATATTCTTGCTTCAACACATTTTAATGGTGGTGGACATTCTAATGCCTCAGGTGGTCGTTTTGATGGAAAAATTGAAGACGCAATAAATTTGTTTCTGGAAGTAGCACCAAATTATTTTAATAATTAAAAATTAAACATTAAATATTAGTATTTCATGAAGTTCTTATTTATTCTTTTGTTGTCTTCTTTGTTTTATGCTTGTGGTTCTGATAAAGCTCCGAAAGAGATCGATTGGAACAAGAAAAAATCGATGGATTTGAATAAAAAGTTAGCGCAGAAAGAAAAATTAGATATTATAATGTATCTTGAAAATCATAAGAAACTTGCGATGGAACAAACAGGTACCGGATTATTTTATCAAATTGTAAAAAGAAATGATCAAGGAACTCCAGCTAAACCTGGGTTGGAGGCAGCTGTAAGATATAAAATTTCATTTTTAAATGGTGATGTTTGTTATGAAACACCAAAAGGTGAGTTGTCTTATTTTAAAATTGATCATTCAGATGTTGAAACTGGTGTCCAAGAAGGGGTGAAGAAAATGAAAAAAGGAGAGAAGGCTATTTTTATTGTTTCATCACATTTGGCACACGGAATTACGGGTGATCAAAATAAAATACCACCAGCTACAACTTTGGTGATTGAATTAGAATTAGTTGATTTATTTTAATTTTTAGTTATGAGATTTTTATATGTAATAATCGGATTTCTTTTGTTTTCTTGTTCTGTTGAAGGGGTTAAAAAAGAAAAAGATGTACGAGAAAAGTTATCTGGAATTAAATCCGATTTAAAGCACACTTCAACTACGAATAACACTTTAAAACCGACTGTGATAAAAGATCAAAAAATATTTAGTAATGGTATAAAAATCAAATGGTTTAAGCATGGTTCAGGAGAAAGGGTTTTAAATGAAGATGTTATTCAGATAAACTATCAGGTTTTTTTAGAAGATGGAACTCTTGTTGATGGTAATGAGTTGTTAGCTAAAAGTTCTCTTCCGTTTTTAGTGGGGTATGGAATGCAAACGAAAGGGTGGGATTTAGCATTAACCTCTTTAAAAGTAGGCGATTTTGTTGAAATTTTTATTCCTTCGAAATTAGCTCGTGGCAAAAAAGGGATCAAAGGACTAATTCCTCCAAATGCAAATAACATTATTCGTTTAAAAGTCATTGAGAAAAGAAACCCGACCAAAATAATTGATGGTGTAAAGGTTTGGTTATTAGAAGAAAATACTGAAGAAAAAGTGTTGGCAAAAGATAATAACCAAGTTGAGTTTCACTATATGGTAGGTACTCCAAGTAATCCAAAATATGATATTAGTTATAGACGAAATACTCCATACAGATTAAAGTTTGATGAAAAAGGAATTGTTTCTGGTTTGAAAAAAGCGTTAAAAAACACTAAAAGATCTGATAAGATTTGGGTAGTTATTCCTGCTCAAGAAGCCTATGGAGCAAGAGGATATCTTGATTTGGTTAAACCAAATGAAAAGTTGTTTTATGATATATTTGTTCTAGAAGTATATTGATTCTTAAGCGTATTTTTGTATATTTGGACTTCTTCAAAAAAAAACTTTCTTTATTTAAAGAATTTTAATTGTAACTAAAACACAGGAGATTTATTTAATTTTCTGTTTAATAGATATTTATGAGAAAAGTACTTTTAGGATTATTATTAGTTTCTTCCTGTTATGGTTTTAGCCAAAACACAAGAACAATCAATACCGAAGAAGATTTAATCTTTGATACAGATCAAGAAGAATTTTTTCTTGATAACACTTTTGATGGTATTTTAAACCATGATATCCATAGACAAGTTTCAAAAGATCCCAAGTTGAATTTTTCAATGTCATGGGATAATGATTTTCTTTTTGCTTCAAAGAAAAGAAATTCAATTGCAAATTTGAATGATACTCTTTGGTTGTGTGTGGGTGATTCAGTGTCAAATGAATTTAGAATTCCTTTTGATGGTTATTTAACTTCTCATTTTGGTCCTAGACACGGACGTCCTCATCACGGGGTAGATATTTCCTTAAAAACAGGTGACATGATCTACGCTGCTTGGAGTGGTAAGGTTAGATATGCTAAATTCAATAAAGGAGGATATGGAAATTTAGTTGTTATAAGACATTATAACGGATTAGAAACATTTTATGCGCATTTAAGTAAAATTTTAGTTTTACCTAATCAAGATGTAGTTGCAGGAGAACCTATTGGTTTAGGCGGAAATACAGGAAGATCTTTTGGACCACATTTACATTTCGAAGTGCGTTTTTACGATATTCCAATTAATCCCGAACATATAATTGATTTTGCTAAAAAAGATGTTAAAGATCCAAATGTATTAGTACACAAAGATATCTTTAAAGTACATTTACCTGGTGACCAACCAAAAATTGAATTTCCAGAAGAAGATACTGAAGATCAAGAGCATGATCATAGTATAGATGCAGGAGAGGTGTTAGCAGGTGTTGCTTTGCCATTAGCTAATAAATCTGAAACAACAACTGAAAATAAAAATACGGCTCCGAAAGAATTCAGAAAATATCACAAAGTGAAGTCAGGTGATAATTTGACTAAAATAGCAAACCTTTATGGTACATCTGTTGACAAAATTTGTGAATTAAATGGATTGAAAGCCAATAGAACGATTGATGTTGGCCAAATGATCCGTGTAAGATAATTTTTAGATGCGTTTAGTTGTTGTATATAGTTTTCTATTTCTTTTTTTGACTTCTTGCTCAGAATATGCTAGAGTGGTAAAGTCTGATGATTATGAACGTAAGTATCAGTTAGCAAATGAATTGTTTGCTGATGAAAATTATATAAAAGCAATCAATCTATTTGAACAGGTTTACCAACGTAATCCAAAAAATATTCAAGGAGAAGTTTCATATTACAGATTAGGTATAGCTAATTATAATTTAGGTGATTATTTAATGGCTTCTTATTATTTTTCATCTTTTGTTGAAAAATTTCCGGAAAGTGAAAAGTGTGAAGAAACTTCATTTAGAAATTTACTATGTTTAATCAAAGAAACTCCTCAATATTCTTTAGATCAAACGGAAACAAACGTTGCTCTCAATGAAATTCAAATCTTTATTTATAAATTTCCTAGATCA
>JBILUY010000292.1:0-2743 GCA_044370735.1 Crocinitomicaceae bacterium
TATGATAAAACAGAAAATTTTCTTTCTGCTGTGACAACTGCCGAAACTTTTATTAAAGATTTTCCGACTTCAAAATTTAGAGAAAAAACATTCGAAATTTTAATAAGAAACTCTTTTTTACTTTCTATTAACAGTGTAGAAGAGAAAAAAAAGGATAGAATCGCTAAAACTATCGAAAGATATAATAACTTTGTAATAGAATTTCCAAATAGTGAGTTTAATTCTCAATTGTCTGAAAAGATTACCAAGCTAAAGGAAATTTTATAAAATCTTAATTAACTTAAAGATATGAATTTTAAAAACACTAATTCTGAGCGTTCAACAGTTACTAGAGACACAATTAACTTCGAAGAGAAAACAGGTAACTTATATGAGTCTATCGTAGTGATGTCTAGAAGATCTAATCAAATTGCTTCAGAGTTGAAAGAAGAATTAACAAGTAAACTTCACGAGTTTGCTTCTTCTACTGACAATTTGGAGGAGGTATTTGAAAATCGTGAGCAAATTGAAATTTCAAAATATTACGAAAAACTTCCTAAACCAGTTGCTATTGCAATGACTGAAATGTTGGAAGACAAAATTAATGTGCGTAAAATCGAAGAATAAAAAATGAAAGGCAAACGCATCCTTTTAGGGATTACTGGAGGTATTGCGGCTTATAAAATTGCGTTTCTTATTCGATTGCTTAAAAAACAAGGGGCAGATGTTAAATGTATTTTAACTCCTGCCTCTTCTGATTTTATATCTCCTCTAACTGTTGCTACTTTATCTGAAAATCCTGCTTACATTGATTTTTGGAATATAAAAGATGGTGTATGGACAAACCATGTCGAACTTGGTATGTGGCCTGATGTGTTTTTAATAGCTCCCTTAACTGCTAATACATTGAGTAAATTAGCTAATGGTTATTGTGATAATTTATTAACAGCAACATATTTATCAGCGAAATGTCCTGTTATTGTTTCTCCTGCCATGGATTTAGATATGTATGCTCATGAAACGACCCGTCAAAATTTAATAAAACTAGCATCCTTTGGTGTTAATATTTTGCCTGCGGAAGAAGGAGAGTTGGCAAGTGGTTTGGTTGGTAAAGGAAGAATGGTGGAACCGGAAACAATGGTTGCGTATTTGAATCATTTTTTTGAAACCCAAACTCAATTTTTAAATAAACAGATTTTAATTACTGCTGGTCCCACCTACGAATACATCGATCCAGTTCGTTTTATTGGGAATTTTTCCTCGGGGAAAATGGGGTATGAAATTGCAAAAGAATGTCTAAACAGAGGTGCTAAAGTTACCTTAGTTTCAGGACCAACAAATGAGGTTTTGACCCATCCAAATTTAAAATTAATCAACGTAACCACTTCTCTTGAAATGCTAGAAAAAGTTCAAGAAAACTGGAAAACTTCAGATGTTGGAATTTTTAGTGCTGCAGTAGCCGATTATAGACCGGAAATTAAAGAAGCTACTAAAATAAAGAAGAAAGAGGCTGAATTAACCATCAGATTAGTTAAAAATCCAGATATTCTTGCTTGGGCAGGACAGAATAAATCTATAAATCAAAAACTAATTGGTTTTGCGTTAGAAACAAATGACGCAATTGAATATGGTCGTTCAAAACTAAAAGCTAAAAATTTAGATGCTATTGTGATAAATAGTTTAGCTGATAAGGGTGCTGGTTTTGGAGGTGATACAAATAAAATTTCTATACTTGACAATCAAGAATCACTTCTAGATTTCTCAGTAAAAACAAAAGCTGAAGTTGCTATAGATATTATTGATTTTATTGCCAATAAACTTTCCTAGTCCTTTTTTTTATTTTTCTTGGTATTTGTAAATTATCTAGTTATTTTTAATCTAGTATTATTTTTAATTCATGAGATATTCTTTCTTATTCATTTTATTTATTTTTCTTTCAAGATCAGTATTTTCTCAAGAGCTTAACTGTCAAGTGAGTGTGGTGGCGGATGCGAAAGTTGTTTTGAGTACAACTGACAAAGAAATCATTGATCAAATGAAACAGTCTATTTATGAATTTATGAATAATACAAAATGGACAAAAGATAAATTTAACATTGAAGAACGAATCAATTGTGATATTCAATTTCAAATATCTTCAATTCCTTCTCCTGGAATATATACAGGAACTATGCAGGTGCAATGTTCTCGTCCTGTATTTAATAGTTCATACAATACTACACTGTTAAATATTGCCGACCAAGATGTTACAATACCTTTTCAAAGAAATACAGTTTTGTTATATACCCCAAATCAATTTAGAGATAATCTAACTTCAATTTTAGCTTATTATGCTTATTTAATTATTGGAATGGATTATGACTCATTTTCTTTAAAGGGAGGTTCAAATTATTTTGTTGAAGCACAGCAAATTGTATCTAATGCACAATCATCTGGTTATCCTGGTTGGGCTTCAAATGAAACTTCAAAAAAAAATAGGTATTGGATCATTGATAATGTTCAACAGCAACTGTTTGAACCATTGAGAGAGTGTAACTTTGAATACCACAGAAAAGGATTGGATAAATTATATGAAAATAAAGCTGAAGGTAAAAAAGCGATGTATGATGCTTTAAATAAATTAGTGAAAATTGCATCTACAAGACCGAGTAGTATTAATGTTACCAATTTTGTTCAGTCTAAATCTTTAGAAATTAAAAACTTATATTTCGATGCTACCCAACAAGAAAAAACAGAGATGGTTAATTTATTAAAGAAATTAGAT
>JBILUY010000166.1:0-5701 GCA_044370735.1 Crocinitomicaceae bacterium
CTATTTTTGTTCAAAATTTTGCGCTGATTGATCGTTTATCGTTGGATTTTAACAAAGGATTTACTGTTATTACTGGTGAAACAGGATCAGGTAAATCGATTCTATTAGGTGCCTTAAATTTAATATTAGGTGAAAGAGCTGATTATTCTGTTATTAGAGATAAAGAGCTAAAAACAGTTGTCGAAGCCGTTTTTCAAATCGAAGGATATCAATTAGCAGATTTTTTCTCTGAAAATGAATTGGATTATCAGGCAGAAACAATTGTAAGACGTGAAATTTCCGCACAAGGGAAATCGAGGGCTTTTATCAATGATACCCCTGTTTCGCTTACAGTTTTGAAAACGTTTTCAGAAAAAATGATCAATATCCACTCTCAGCATCAGACCATTGAGTTAAGAGATGTTCATTTTCAATTAGATTTATTAGATACTTTGGCGGGTACACTAAACGAGAGAAACGCTTTTACATCGCTTTTTCAAATTTGGAAAAACAAGTCAAAAGAACTTAAACAATTGATCGATAAGAGGGCTAAATTGTTGCTAGATGCTGATTTTAATGCTTTTCAAGCAAAAGAATTAGAAGAATTGTCTTTAGATAAAGAAGATTACGAAAAGATTGAAAATGAATTAAATCAACTTGAAAACGCTGAAGAAATCAAACAAGGGTTTGGGTATGTAATCGATGCTTTATCGCAAGAAGGTTCACAGGGTAATATTTTAGATGCTTTTGTTTCATTGAAAGCAAAAATGGAAAAAATAGCAGGATTAAATGAAACACTTTCTGAACTATCCGATAGAATTAAAAGTGCATATATCGAAATAAAAGATATTGGTGATGAGGCTGTAAACGGATTGGATACGATAAGTTTAGACCCTAATTTATTGTATGCATTAAACTTAAAATTAGATAAATATAATCAAGCCTTACGAAAACATAATGTGTCATCTCAAGCTGAATTAGTTCAAATTTTTGAGAACTTAAATGCTGGACAAACCAATATTGAAGAGTTAGAGCATGAAATTGTTACTCTTGAAAAAAATATTCAAGTACTAGAAAAAGAAGTTTCTCAAAAAGCGCTTTTACTTGAGGAAAATAGGAAGATAGCAATTAAACCTATCGAAAAAGAAGTGATAACTTTATTAGATGAATTAAAATTACCTGATTCAAAATTTGTCTTTAATCTTCTTTCCCTTGAAAGTCCGAATGGAAAAGGGATTAACGAGGTTCAGATTTTATTCACTGCGAATAAAGGAATGGAGCCTAAATCGATTGAAAAAGCAGCAAGTGGAGGAGAGCTTTCAAGATTAATGTTGGCCCTTCAATATTTGTTATCTAAGAAAAAACAACTACCAACGATTATTTTTGATGAGATAGATACTGGGGTTTCAGGTGAGGTAGCTCAAAGAATTGGTCATTTACTTTCTAAAATGGGAGATTCAATGCAGTTGTTGGCAATTACGCATCTACCACAAGTGGCTGGTAAAGGTCAGTTTCATTGGAAAGTACAAAAATCCCATGAAGGGGTTAAAACGTTGACTGAAGTTGTAGTGTTAGATGAAAATCAGCGCATTGAAGAGATTGCGCGCCTAATGAGTGGAGATAATATTAACAACGCTGCGCTTGAAAATGCAAAAGCCTTAATGAATTGATTATAAAATGAAAAGAAATTTAATTACAGCTGGAATTATTTTAGTCTTAACTTCTATTATTTTAGGTGCTTTTGGAGCGCATGCTTTACAAAAAGTGGTGTCTGCTGATAAAGTACATACTTTTGAAGTAGGGGTGAGGTATCAAATGTATCAAGGGGTAGCTATGTTGTTACTAGCTAGTTTGTCCAGTTATTTTTCTTTTTCTTTAAAACTTGTTTTTAGATTACAACTTATTGGTATTTTGTTATTTTCTCTCTCTATTTATGGATTAGTTTTAACACCTCTTTTGGGGGTAAATTTAAAAATGGTTTTTGGTCCTTTAACGCCAATAGGTGGTTTATTGATGATTTTAGGTTGGTTAGTTTTATTGGTAAAACATCTAAAGACAAAATCCAATGAGTAAACTAACGATCACTATTCTTGGCTCTGGTACTTCTCAAGGAGTACCTGTAATTGCATGTGATTGTCACGTGTGTACGTCAACTGATAAAAATGATAATAGGTTAAGGTCTTCTATTTTGGTTAACTATAATGAAGAGAACTTTGTGGTTGATGCAGGACCTGATTTTCGCTATCAAATGTTACGTTCGAAGGTAAAATCTTTGAGAGGTGTTTTGTTTACGCATGAACACAAAGATCATATAGGAGGATTGGATGATGTTAGAGCCTTTAATTTTCGTGAATCACGAGATATGGAGGTGTTTTGTACAAAACCAGTTGAAATCGCCCTACACAGAGAATATCACTATGTTTTCTCTGAAGAAAGATATCCTGGAATACCATTGATTAATATAAATTGCATAGACCTAAAAGCTTTTGAGTTACCAGGAGGATTACCTGTAATTCCAATCAGAGTGATGCACTATAAAATGCCTGTAACTGCTTATCGATTTTTTGATTTTACGTATATAACTGATGCAAAGACAATTGACGAAAGTGAAATTGAGAAGATAAAAGGTACGAAGGTATTGGTTGTGAATGCTTTGCGTCAAGCAGAACATATTTCACATTTCAATTTAAAAGATGCATTAGAATTGATTGAAAAAATTGGTCCGGAAAAAGCATATTTGACACATATTTCTCATTTGTTTGGAACCCATGAAGAAATCAAAGCGTTATTACCGAAGAATGTATATCCAGCTTATGATGGTTTAACGTTCGAATTAGAAGTGTCATAAAATTTAAAAATAAGTAACAATTCATCAAATAATAGTACATTTGTACAAAGCTAAAAGCTAGAAAACTATGGCAAATAATTTATTAAAAGGAAAAAGAGGGATTATTTTCGGAGCTTTAAATGAGCAATCTATCGCTTGGAAAGTGGCTGAAAGAGCGCATGAAGAAGGTGCACAATTCGTATTGACTAATGCTCCTATCGCAATGAGAATGGGAGAAATTAATAATCTTGCTGAAAAAACAGGAAGTCAAATTATTCCTGCTGACGCAACAAGTGTTGAAGATTTAGAAAACTTGTTTACGCAAGCAATGGAGATTTTAGGGGGTAAAATTGATTTCGTTTTACACTCAATCGGTATGTCTCCAAATGTACGTAAAGGAAAACATTATACAGAAAACGATTATAAGTTTTACGCTCAAACGATGGATGTTTCGGCGATTTCTTTACATAAAACGTTAGCAACTGCTTATAAATTAGATGCTATCAATGAGTGGGGTTCTGTTGTCGCTCTTACTTATATCGCTGCACAACGTATCTTCCCTGATTACAATGATATGGCAGATGCTAAATCATTATTAGAATCAATAACACGTTCTTTTGGTTACCATTACGGTATTAAGAAAAAAGTTCGCGTCAACACGATTTCGCAATCTCCAACTGTTACTACCGCTGGTCAAGGGATCAAAGGTTTTACAGAGTTTATCAATTTCTCAGAACAAATGTCTCCATTAGGAAATGCTGGGGCTATTGATTGTGCTAATTACACAATTTCAATGTTCTCTGATTTAACGAAATACGTTACAATGCAAAATTTATTCCACGATGGAGGTTTCTCTAATACGGGGGTTACTCAACAAGTGATTGATAAATTCGGAGACGAATAATAGAAATACCTAATTCAATTTTATAAAGCGTTGGAACAGTGGTTTCAACGCTTTTTTTGTTTCTGCTGAAAGCTTTGTTTCGTTTTTCTCATAAATCTCAATGGCAATTGATCTATACGTGCTGTTGTTTATCATTAACTCATATAGTTGATAATTGCTTTCTATGTCTCCGTACGTGGATAAGAACAATTCTATTGCAGAAGCAGTAGGTAAATACCCCAAACGTATGCTTTGATTAAACCATAGTCTTTGTAATGCTCTATTTGGATGGGTAGATAAATGAAGTTTATAATCTAAATAATCAAGCTTTGTTTTGTCTATCGTTTTGGGTAAAAGACTAATAAAAGTATACCAATCTTCTGTCGTGTATTTCTTGATTTGCTTTTTAAACTTCTTGATTTTAGAAAATTTTCTCTGATAACTGAATAACTTGCAGTCTTTGTGAATTTTTGTATATCGTTTAGATTCAAATTTTAAATCAGCTTTAGAAACTTTAGAATTATTAAACCAATATGAAGTGTTAAAATCTAAAATATCATGTTGTATTAAATAGTGCTTTAATTCTCTTTCAAATTCTTCTCGCGTATGAATTGTAGGTTTTTTATAATAAGTCCTTAAAAAGTCTTCAAAATTGATTTTTCCAATAGTTTTTTCAAGGTTAGAACAAAATAGAAAGCCTTTTAATTGATAATTTAATCTATCTTGGTAAGAGAGTTGAATGTTTTTATCACAAGGTTTAGTATAAATGTTCGTGAGTCGAACTAGGGGAATGTGTTGAGTTGAATAATTTTTTCGATTTTGTTCGATGTGTGTTTTTAGAACCAAATCTCTCATTTCTGAGCCAGATAAGGTTGATTTACCTCGCAAAGCCAGATAGCGATTTATCCCAATAATTAACTGTCTACTATCTTCACATTTTGTACTAAACAATGGGTAAGGCCAAGTTTGATAGAGGTAATCTTGTATAAAATCACCTGAATTTTGATAACTACTTAAATTAACTGGATGAATGAATGATAATGTTGGATAATCGTAGGATTTGAAAGGGAATTTTGGAGGTAAAATACAAAAGTTAAATTCTTTCCATGGATGAATATTATAAACTTCTTTCAGTGATTTTAAATAGCTGTTAAAATGATTAAATTCTTTTGAAATTTTACTTGAGTTGAATTGGTTTAAGTAATAGATTGATATGTTTTTAGATAAATTTTTCTTTTGAAAATTTCCCATAAAAAAACCGATGTCATAAACGGCTAGTTTAATAGGTGATTCATAAAAAAAACGCGCGCTATCTAATTGATGTAAATTAGTTGCTGAACCAAAAATGGGGGTAAGATTACAATCGTTTTTTATTTCTATTGAAAAACCTAATTTGTGATTACTTACATCTTGAATAGGAATCCAATTACGGGTGAAGTATTCTCCTGGAATTGTAAATAATAAGTTGTTTTGTGGGTGTAAACTATCAATATCCCAGTGAAGATTGGTTGGTTTGTCTGTTGTTTGATAGTAAATATTTACAAAACGTGTGTTTTTTTTGATTTTAATGCTTAATGGTGCGCCATGTGTAGAATCTTCTATACCAATTACATAATCTGTGTTTTTTTCATTACCGATTTTACCTGTGGTTACTTTCTGAATCTGTAATCCATTAATATCGAATAGAATTGTGTCAGAATGATGACGTTTTAAACGGTAACGTGCAATTCCATAAATGGATTTGTTTGAGAAATTAACATCTAAATCTAAATGTAATTGTTCTGCCGAAACTTCGTGTGTGTTTGAATAACTTTGATTGTTACCAAGTTCAATTTCGGTAATATCTAATGCCGGTTTTGGTGCCTTTTCTTCTTCTTCCTCTGAACATCCATAGCATAACAAACCAACAAATAAAATGCTCGTTAAAACTAATTTTAATATGTTGATTTTTTGTTTCATTTAGAAGATATTCAGATATTAACTTTTGTTATATTAAAGTATTTAATTAATGT